>JAWKZW010000001.1:3000000-3290000 GCA_041395725.1 Gammaproteobacteria bacterium
TCTGCACTGATTCTGGTAACTTTCCCGCTAAGTCTCGGCGCGCAGGAGTACCCGGATCCCACGCGTTTCGAAGAGACAATACAGCGGTTCGAACAGCAGGACAGGCTCAGTCCACCGCCGGAGGGGGCCATAGTTCTGACCGGTAGTTCCAGTATTGCCCGCTGGAATGATGAGGCCGCCGGGGCCCTGGCACCGTTGACCGTAATACCCCGAGGGTTTGGTGGTTCCATAATGCATGATGTGGTTCATTATCTTGATCGCGTGGCTCTCAAGTACAGGCCAAGGGCGATTCTCATCTACGAAGGGGACAATGACACCGGGGTTGCAGGCTATGGTATTACGCGGGAAATGATTCTGGATGACTTGCGGCACATTATTGCCCGCGTGCATGAGGCTTCGCCGGAAACCCGAATCTATGTGCTGTCGGTCAAACCCAGCGTACTGCGCCAGAATGTCTGGCCTCAGGCCCAGGCAGTCAGTAAGGGTTACCGGGCTATAGCCGAGCAGGACCCGCTGGTTTTCTACGTGGATGTTGAAACACCGTTTCTGAACGTGGACGGTTCGGTAATGACTGATATATTCGTGGCCGACAATCTGCATCTGAACGATCTGGGTAATGCTATCTGGGGCGCGGCAATCAAAGCGGCGCTGATGCCTATGGAAGCGCGTCATGAACCCGCTTTTGGCAAGTGACAGCTGACATGCCTATGTCCTTAAGAAACCTTTTATCTACTAATACTGAGAAGTATTCGGCCCTGGTGTCTCACGATCAGAAGGCCGTCTGGTACAAGGTGAGAAAATGTGCCTCGATCAGTATTACCAACAGCCTGCCAGGAGATGACTGGATCTCGGTAAACAACAACCGCAATCCACGGCAGTTTGAAGCGGAATACTTCGGTGATTATTTCCGCTTCGCCTTTGTCAGGAATCCTTTCGGCAGGCTGGTATCCAATTATCTGCACAAGATTAAAGATAAGCGGCTGGAGGACATCAGACCCAGCTATATCCGTCATCTGACTTTTCACGAGGGCATGAGCTTCGAGGAGTTTGCGTTGCAGATCTGTGATCTGCCTGAAGAGCAGTGCGATCGCCATTACCGCTCCATGTTTACCTCGATCGATCTGGAAAATATTGACTTTATAGGGAGGCTGGAGAATCTGGAATCAGATTTTCGCCAGGTGGTGAATCGAATAGCACCTTCAGTCGATGACGGTGTCAGCCATCTCAATACCCAGGGCAGGTACGATTATAGGGAATTCTATTCGGCTGCGCTGGAGCAGAAAGTGGCGCTTCGCTATCAGAAGGATCTGCAGCTGTTTGGCTACGATTTTGATAAAATCGCGGATACGGCTCAGGTGCATGAGAAGCTGAGCCGTCAGCCTTAGTGATGCAGCAATCGCTGCCGACACTCCGCTATCTGACCGGTATGGCCCAGGCCGGAAACTCTCCCAGCACCCCGAAGGTGAAGTGCCCCAGAGTGTAGACAAAGGCTGTCAGCAGCACAACCGACAGCATATCCAGCCATAGCCCGGCGATGACCATTTTTCGTATCGGTACCCGGCCGGAACCAAACACGATGGCATTGGGTGGGGTGGAAACCGGCAGCATGAATGCGCAGGAAGCGGCCAGTGTGGTAGGTATCAGCAACAACAGGGGATGCACCTCTATCGCCTGGGCAAGACTCGCCATGATCGGTACCGCCAGGGAAATCGTCGCAGTGTTTGAGGAGACTTCCGTCAGGCCGGTAATAAAACCCACCGTGCTGATAACGATCACCAGCGGGTTGGCGTCGCCAAGCAGAGCCTGCAGCTGTCCGGCGATATAGTCCGACAGGCCGGATGTCCCGAAGCCCTTGGCAATTGCCAGGCCACCGCCGAAGATCAGTAATATTCCCCAGGGCAGTTTTTTCATGTCTTCCCAGTCCAGCAGCCTGCCGCCGACCGCCTTGCTGGCTGGAATCAGAAACAGGGTCAAGGCCATGGTGATCGAGACCGTGCTGTCGTCGATCATGTAACCGACCTCAGGACTGCCCACTGCGGTCAGCAGTCGATCCAGATAATGGCTCCAGCCAAAAATATCCACATCGGCACCGAACAGTCTCTCTTTGCGCGTAATCCACAGGAATGCCGCCGAACCGAACACCAGGGCGACCTTCTTTTCTTCATTCCCCATGGGCCCCAGCTTGGCTATCTCGCCATTTATAAAATCGCGGCCGCTGAATGGCGTTGTCGGCGGCAACGGAAAGACAAAGCGGGTCAACAGCAGCCAGGCAGCCAGCATAAAGACGCAACTGAGGGGCAGGGCAAACAGGAACCAGGTAGAGAAGGTGATTTCCGGCGCTTCCGGAAAAAGCTGACCCATCTGGGTTACCAGCACGCCGTTGGGCGGCGTACCTATCAGCGTGGCAAAGCCTCCTATGGAGGCGGAGTAAGCGATTCCCAGGAGTAGATTGAGGGAAAAGTTACTGGCCCTTGCGTCCACAGTTCCGCCTTTGGCTTCGATGCCGGCATTCAGCTCTTCATAGAGAAGCACGAGCGACATGCCCATGGGTAACATCATCAGGGCCGTGGCTGTGTTGGACAGCCACATGGAGAGAAAGCCCGTTGCAATCATGAATCCCAGCACCAGCCGGTGAGGCTGGCCGCCAATCACTTTGAGAATATTGAGCGCAATGCGCTTGTGCAGATTCCACTTCTCCACTGCCAGCGCGATGATAAAACCACCCATGAACAGCAGGATGATCCAGTCCATGTACTGAGCGGCCACATTGGGAAAGACAATGTCCACGCTGCTCGGAGGGATTGACGAGGCTGCCGGGTCAATGCTGAGCTGGCTGCCGGCCGGCACTTCGCCGGCTCGCATAATGCCAAGCAGCGGAAACAGCACGATGGGCAGCAGTGCCGTAGCCGGCAATGGAATGGCCTCTGTCATCCACCAGATAGCCATCAGTAATACGACCGCAGCCATCCGGGTTACCAGGGGATTTCCCGGATCGAGATCGACGAAAAACAATACGGAGAGGAACACCGCCGGTCCCAGAAACAGGCCAATGGTGCTGATCGTAAAGTTTCTCTTCTGGGGTGCATCCGCTGTTGGTGCTTTCTCTTTGAGGTCTGCCACGTCTTTCTCCATTTGTTCCGTTTAAGGAGCCTCTGATCAATTACCACAATGCTCTGGGCTTCAGACGAGTTCGCTGGCAAGGCGCATTACCGCCGGTATGCGTCGGCCTGCCAAGTCAGTGCAACGAAGCCAGCGGGCTTGTCTGAAGGCCCCGCCGGGCGCCACTGCGTGGTTGTCGCGCTTGGCAAGGGAGTGACCCTTCCCTGCGCACGACGCCTGGCAGTAGCACCCGACAGGCTCCCGCCGGGCGTTGTGGTAATTAATTAGAGGCTCCTCATATAACTTCCTCAGACCTGAACTGGTCGATGTCGGTCTTATTGAATCCCAGTTCCGTCAGAATGGAGTCCGTGTGTTCGCCCAGGCTGGGAACGGCGCCGGCTTGCGGCTCGTAACTGTTATTGTTGCCCGGGGAACGGAAACTTCTGATCGGTCCGTTGGGTGTGTCTATTTCCACAATGCGCTGCAATGCTGTCAGTTGTGGATGCTCCCAGACGGAAGCCATTTCGTTCACCCTGGCCCACGCAATCTTCGATCGATCCAGGCGCTCTTCAAGTTCCCTGGCCGTGAAATTGGCAAACTGCTTTAGGATCAGGGCCCTGAGTTCTTCCCTGTTGCTTGATCGCCCGGTATTGTCGGCGAATCGGGCATCGTACGCCAGTTCCGGAAGCGCTAGCACCAGGTCGCAGAATGCCAGCCACTCCCTGTCGTTCTGTACGCCGAGCATGAGGGTCTGTTGGTCGCCGGTGCGGAAAGCACCATAGGGATAAATGCTGGCATGATCGGCACCAGATCGATTCGGTGGTGGCGCCCCCTCGTAGGCGTAATACAGCGGGAACCCCATCCATTCCACCATGGATTCCAGCATGGAAATGTCGATTCTGCTGCCCTCATTGGTCCTGGCACGCTTGATCAGAGCCGCCAGAATGGCAGAGTGGGCCTGCATGCCTGCGGCGATATCGGCAATTGAGATACCGCTTTTGACCATCTCGTCAGGTGTGCCGGTCACGGTCAGAAAGCCTGCTTCCGCCTGCACCAGCAGATCGTAGGCTTTCTTGCCGGCATAGGGGCCGGAGCCGCCATAGCCGGAAATATTACAGACGATCAGCTGCGGATACCTGTCACTAAGCAGTTCGTAGGTCAGCCCTATCCGCTCCGCCGCCGAGGGAGCCAGGTTCTGGACCAGGATATCGGTACCAGGCAGTAGCCGGTGCAGAATCGATTCGGCACGATCGTGCTTGAGATCCAGGGTCATGCTCTGCTTGCCGCGATTGGTCCACACGAAATGCGACGAAAGACCCCGGGCACGGTCGTCATACTGCCTGGCGAAGTCACCGTTCAACCGTCGTTCAACCTTGATGACTCTGGCGCCCAGTTCAGCCAGTTGACGGGTACATAGCGGTGCGGCAATGGCATGCTCCAGGGAAACGACCTGAATGCCTGAGAGCGGCGGGTTGGTGTCCATGATGAAACCCTCCCGATTTCTCAACGACTGCTGTCGCAGTCCTGCTGAGCAGGTATTGTCCACAAGTCGGGCTTTATCATAATTGTTGTTGCCTGGCTGAGAATCGATTCCAGGGTTGAGCATAGAGTAAGCAGGGCACAGGTTCAACCTGGCAATAGGGGCGTTTAATGTCCTTGACTCTCAACCCGCTTCGGCGTTTTACTGGGGTTTCAGGGGCCCGTAAAGGCTCTGGACAGAATAGCATTCCACCCGGTTTTTTGCGGTCGAGAAACCAGGGGGATTCAAGCGACGTGGGGATTTAATCAAGAAGATGAAATGTAGAACGCTTTGTTTTGTCTGTGCGTTGATTCTGGGAGGATCATTTTTCTCCGTGCCACGGGTCGCTGCCCAGACAGCACCAGCCGATGTCCTGATTGCCTACTACACCCTGACCGGTACAACCCAGAGTCTGGCGCGAATCGTTGCCGAAGGAGCGGATGCCGTCGATGGCGTTAATGTTTCACTGAAACCAATCGAGTCAGTCACAATAGATGATTTGCGTAACGCCGAGGGAATTATTCTCGGCTCTCCCACCTACTACGGAAACATGGCGGGGCCGATGAAAAATTTCATCGATAGCATAGGCCTGGAGCACGGAAGTCCCTTCCTGGCAGGCAAGATCGGTGGCGCTTTTGCTACCGGAGGTGGCTCGGCAGGCGGAAAAGAGCACGTCATCATCTCTCTGTTACTGGCAATGATCAATACCGGAATGATGGTGGCAGGGCCCACTTACGGCGATGGTCAGAACGGTTACGCCCTGCCTGGCGCGGCCGCTATTGACCCGGGTTCGCCCGACGAATTTTCGGAGACTGAGAATGAAGATGCCCGCAGACTGGGGCGTCGTATTGCAGAAATTGCGGTAAGCCTGGCCGATTGATGGCACTGAGTGGAAAGGTCCGAATGCGATTGATATCCAGCCAGGCTGGTGGCACGCCTTGACTCGTCCACCAGATTGCCGCATTATCGCGCCACTATGACTATGCAATCCTATTTTTGGTGGCCCTCCAACCCGGGTCGCCAGACGAAAATTCGTTAACCCCTTTCCTGGCCGCCCGTTGTCTGCGGCGGCCGTTTGTTCAGAAATCCCACGTACGTCAGCAGTTCAATGGGCTCCCAGGTCTCGAAGACCGGTGTGGAGAGTCCGAAAATGCAGGCTATCAAGCAGTTAAGTTACCAGACCCGTGGCGATATCGCAGTACGGCGGTCCAGTTTTGTCGATGATTACCCGGATGCGATGTTACGTCTCGCCCGACGGTTAGATGATCAGCGCGGACTGTTGCTGTCCTCGTCTTATGAGTACCCTGGGCGCTACACGCGCTGGGATGTAGGCTTTGTAAATCCGCCAATCCAGGTGGTCGCCCGTGGCAGACAGGTCAGTATCGAAGCGCTGAACCGGCGGGGTGAATTGTTGCTGCCGGCGCTCTGGCATGCCATGCGCGATGAACCGTCGCTCGCGGATTTAAAGCATGACCCTCTGAAGATAACTTTGCAGGTCCCGCCGGGTAGCGAGGTATTTTCTGAGGAACTGCGCAGCCGCCAGCCCTCCGTCTTTTCGGTGTTGAGGCTTCTGATCGAGCTTTTCGGTTCTGACACCGATCCCTATCTGGGCCTCTACGGCGCCTTTGGCTACGACCTGGGCTTCCAGTTTGAGGACATCCACCGCAGTCAGGCCCGTGGTGGCGAACACCGGGATCTGGTGCTTTATCTGCCGGATCAGATTCTGGTTTCCGACCACCGGCTGGGTGAAACCGTATGCCATAACTATGAATTTGTCTGCCGGAGCTGGGAGTCGCCGGCGCTTACAGAGACCACTGGAGGTTTGAAGCGCAGCGGTGCGTCACGCGCCTACTTACCTGCGGCAAAGTGCAACAGAGCGGGCGACCACAGTGCTGGCGAGTACGCGCTGAGTGTCAGAAAGGCTATCGAGCAGTTTCGTCAGGGCAATCTGTTTGAAGTTGTTCCGGGACAGGTTTTTTTTGAGGCCTGCACGGATCTGCCATCTACAGTTTTTGCCCGTCTTAAAGAAAGCAACCCGGCTCCTTACGGGGCCCTGATCAATCTGGGTGAACAGGAGTACCTGATCGCCGCGTCACCTGAAATGTTCGTTCGAGTAGACGGGGGGCGTATTGAAACCTGCCCGATATCAGGAACTATCAAGCGTGGTGAAGATGCCATTGGCGATGCAGCGCAGATCAGAAAGCTGCTGAATTCCAGTAAGGACGAGTCGGAGCTTTCCATGTGCACCGACGTGGATCGCAATGATAAAGCGCGGGTTTGTGAGCCGGGCAGTGTCAAGGTGGTTGGTCGCAGGCAGATTGAACTGTACTCGCGCCTGATCCATACCGTAGATCACGTGGTGGGCAGCCTGGCGCCTCAGTTCGACGCGCTGGATGGTTTCCTTGCCCATACCTGGGCAGTAACGGTAACCGGTGCCCCCAAACACGCGGCCATGCAGTTTATCGAACAACATGAAAAATCACCCCGTCGCTGGTACGGCGGCGCCATGGGTTTCATCGGCTTTGATGGTAATCTGAATACCGGCCTGACGCTGCGTACCCTGCGCATCAAGGACGGAATCGCAGAAGTGCGGGCCGGGGCGACCTTGCTGATTGATTCTGACCCGGAGAGCGAAGAAGCAGAGACCCGGTTGAAGGCATCGGCGCTGTTGGATGCCGTGCGAGGTCGAACTTCAGGGCTGTCCGACAGTCAGCCGGAACAGTTGACCGGAATTTTGCGTGCCGAGCTGGATCGCCGGGGCGGGCTCAGGGTATTGATGATTGATCACCAGGATTCGTTTGTGCACAATCTGGCTGGTTACTTCCGGCAGTTTGGTGTTCACCTTCGTACCCTGCGGCCTGAAATGGCCAGGCAGGAATTACGGCAGACGCATTACGATCTGGTGGTGTTGTCTCCGGGCCCTGGCCGACCGGAAGATTACCGGATGGATGAGTCACTGGCACTGTGTTTAAAAACGAAGACGCCGGTATTCGGCGTCTGTCTAGGATTGCAGGGTCTGGTGCAATATTTCGGCGGCGAGCTGGGGCTTCTGGACTATCCCATGCATGGCAAGCCTTCGACAATAAAAAACCTTGGCGGAATCCAGTTGGAGGGGTTGACGCAGCAGTTCACGGCCGGTCGTTATCACTCCCTGTATGCCAGTCGCCTGCCTGCGTGTCTTAAAATCGTTGCGGAAACGGACGACGGTATCCCCATGGCTGTGGAGCATCGTCTGCATCCATTGCTGGCGGTACAGTTTCATCCCGAATCGATTCTTACGCTGGGAGATAGTGCCGGACTCAGGCTGATAGGGAATGTTGTACAATACGCCGTAGCACTCAAGGAACCCCTGGCAGATTACCCTGACTCCCGTCGGGATGCCGTCAGGCAGCGCGCTGTTAGATCAGTGGTTCGCTAATTTGTATAGCCGGATAGCACATGAAACAGGCAGACAGTTGTCAGCGATTCCTTTTTTCCGGGTTGGATATCCGTGGCGAGGTGGTCAGGCTGGGCGAAAGTTACACTGAAGTACTGGCCAACAAGGATTACCCGGGGCCGGTTCGCAATCTGTTGGGGGAGTTCCTGACGGCTTCTGTGTTGCTCAGTACTACGGTGAAGTTCGACGGCAGACTGGTTTTGCAGGCTCGCAGTCAGGGCGAAATTCCATTGATCATGGCGGAATGCACCAGTGAGCAGCAGTTGCGGGGGATCGCCCGCTACAGTGACGACCCTGTCTCGGATGAGTTTGCTGACCTGCTCCGTGCCGGGACCCTGGCGATTACTATCGAGCCCCATCAGGGAGAGTCCTATCAGGGTATCGTCCCGCTTGCACAACACACGCTTGCAGCCTGCCTGGAAGAATATTTTCTCCGCTCTGAGCAGTTGGAAAGCCGGTTTTTCCTCGCTTCGGACGGTGTTACATGTGCCGGTCTGCTGCTGCAGCAACTGCCCGCTCAATTACTGAAAGACGAAGAGTTACGGCACGAGGAGTGGAGTACAGTGTCGCAGCTCGCTGCTACGTTGACTTCCAATGAACTGTTGTCCCTGACAAACGAAGAAACGTTGTATCGCTTGTTTCACCAGCACAGGATAAAACTCTTTGACCAGAAGCCGGTGGTTTACCAATGCAGCTGTTCCAGGGAACGCACTGCACGGGCACTGCACGCTATAGGCGAGGAGGAGGTGATGAGCATAATCGCCGAACAGGGTGCTGTCGAAATAACCTGCGAATTTTGTGGTAAGCAGTATCGTTTCCTGGAGGGCGAACTGGGGCTGTTGTTTGAAAGTCCTGTTGACGGGAAGGCACACTAGCAGGCTTCTGAGATTCACACCCTTTCGAAGCAAATCCCCATTAATCCAAAACACTTTCGATCAAGTCTGTGCGGGTCGGACCATGGAGAGCTTCCTCCCCGCGACAGATATCCGGGGTCAGTCCTGCTTCCCCAATTCGTTCTGTAACTCTTCCTGACGAGCGCCGGCAAGAATACCGGGGAGCGCATAATTCCCTTCGTGGCAGGCGTATTCGTAAATCCGGTCTTCAACGGCGTTCATGGGCAGTTCACCGGTCCAGGGCTGACTGTAGATCCTGGGGTCGTCAACGGTAAAGCTGTAGAGCAGTGTCTTGTCGTCAAGACGCGTGAAGCGCTCGGTAACCACCGCTTCCGGGGACAGGTAAATAAAATGCCGCAATGAGGCCCGAAAGCTCTGCTGAGGATGGAAGTTGGTCGTCTCTACGACGAGAGTGTCACCGTCGTAATAACCTATTGAGTCGCCCAGCCATTTGGGCTGGTCCGTGTGCTGTGTGTCCCCCATACGGATAATGCGCGCATCGTGATTCATCTCCGCGAGAATCAACACGTAGTCCTCAGTCTGCACGATTTGACTATGGTTGTTATAAAGCACGGGCAGCATGGGAGGGCCTCCTGAGGAGCCAAATCCCACCAGGCAGCGTTCCCCCAGGGGGCGCGCTTCAGGCCCATCAAACTGGCCCCGGCCCGAAGCTCTGCCGGCGAAAATGGCCCGTTGGGCACCTTCGGCCCAGGGTAGTCGACCGTTCTCCGGTTCCACTATGATTGAGGTTCTTATTTCCCCATTGATGACTGCCATGCGTTCACCGGGGTCCATCCAGAACGTGTTGTAACCGCCAACGTCCGGCTCTGAGTCCGCATCGCGGGAGGTAAGATCTTCCAGGTAACTTTCCCCGGTAGTTCCAATACGGGCTGCCTCCTCAGCGCTTATGACCGGCTTGCCACCAAACTGTGCGCCTCGCTCCAGCATGGTTACGGTGGCAATATTGTAGGTGCCCTGCAGGTCAGGTGCGCCAAAACTGGTACGTGGCACCAGATAGTCATCCTGTGCCTGTGCCGCAAATGCAGAAAGCAGTGATGCGGCAGCCAGGGTTGCGCCGAGTGCTGCCAGTGGCTTGGATTTCAACGTTTGTTCCTCCGGATGCAGGGATAAGCAGGGCACGGTGAACCCCCTTACAGATAGCTCGTATTATAAAGACTAAGATACTGGAATCTGCCTGAAATTCGATGCCCGGGGCGGAAGATGCGCTGAGTTGGAGGCGCGGCAAGTCCCCACCCTTGGATTCCTTCATTCATTCCACAACAGTTCCTGAATCGTACCGTACCGCCCGCCCGGCAGACAGCCAGGAAGCTGCCCGGCCCGGACTCCCCCGCAGTAAGCGCCTGATGATTCTGGCAACCGCTTTGCCTTTGCCGGCGGCGATTGATCGTATCGCCTGGTTGCCGAAAAGCATACCCTTGAGCCCTGTTGCACCTGATCTGTATATAATTTTGCAGATTCTCCCGTTGCTTGCTTCCGATCTGGTACGACAGAAAACCATGCCCAGGGCCTGTATGTGCTGGTTTGCGGGTCTGCTGCCGACGTCAGTTATCATTAATCTGCTTTGGAGTTCACCCTGGTGGCTGGCCGCTGCGCCAAAACTCATGGGTGTAGAGAGCTGGTAAATACGTGCGGTAGAATTATCAGCGGCTCCCCTGGATGGCTGAGCGTGTGCTTTCGCCGCCAGGATTAGGAGTGCGATACACTGTCACATGGCGCAGCAACACAATTTTCGATTTGGCAGGGCAACAGGGGACCAACAATGTATATCAATACCTATGTGCTGGGGGTGCCAGAACATAAAAAGAATCAATACGTCGCTCTGGCGCAGCAGTATGCTGAGATTGCCAAGGAGTACGGGGCGCTGGAAATAGCTGAAAATTGGGAATCTGACGTGCCTGACGGTGAGCAGACTGATTATCGCAAGGCAGTAAAAGCCCTGCCAGGCGAGAAAATCGTCGTGTCCTGGGTGATATGGCCGGATCGTGCGACTGCTGACAAAGCACACAAAGGCATGTTCGCCGATCCCCGCATGGCAGAGATTGGCGAGATGCCATTTGATGGCAAGCGCATGATTCTTGGCGGGTTCGAACCAATCCTGCTGTTTCGCAGGGAGGGATGAGCATCTGCTGCCAGTTCGCCAGTGAGTGAGGTTACTCCAAGCAGAATCACCGCTCATGTCATCATCTACGAATGGCCTATTAGGGTTGACTGAACGACAACAGAATGTAGCCGTTCTTAGTGGCAAAAATGCATGAACTCTATGATGAGTCCTATCGCATTCAGTATTGTAACTTCCTGGAAATGTCAGGAATCGGTGCGGATTATAGTCCACAATGGATCCTCGATGAACATCTGGCAGATTCTGGAACATCTGAAAAAGAAGGAGTCTATTGACCCTCAGGCAGAGGTCCCATAGTGTTTGGCCAATAAGCTGAAGAGCGCTGGTCGGAACCAGCCAACTCACGCTTCCATAAGTTCATTCTATGTCGGGTACTCTTGCAGCGCCCTGGCAGGCAGTTCTCGAATGATGGTGGATTTGGTCGGCCCGTCTATGCGAGACGCTCTGATTTCCTCGATGCGCTGGTCGATCTCGCGTGGAAGGCGAATGGTCATAGCATTCATCAACTCATCTGCGCCAAGGGGTGGTCTTCCTATCCTATTGGCTTGGCTTTTGTTCTTTTTTCTGGGCATTTTGACTCCTCAGGTTTCACAATATTAGTCAGAGGTTCCTTATATCTGAAATAATCGATTGAATTTGATTGCCAGGCCACGATTTCTTAATTCAAGCGAATCGGGATTACCGAAAGGATCGGTATTCCTGTCATCGCTGTACACAATAAATAGTTCGCTGCCGGGTGCCCATTCCCATCTGAAGCGAAAATTACTGCTGAAAGAGCTGGCTCTGGAGTCGTACTGGATTAAGCCACTGAAATACATGCGTGGAGTAATGGTGTAAGTTACGCGAAACCGACCAAGCTCGGTACGAAAATCACCTTCGGGTAACTCAACCTTATTAAATGAATAACTTGGTTCGATTGATAACTGCGGCGAAAGTTCGAGGCGGCCGGAGCTGAGTCCGATAGCTGTGTTGGTGCCACTCCAGAAGTCGCCAACCCGCAATGATAATTGGCCGCTGAATTGCCGCTGGGTTCCAAGACTGTACGAAAGCTCGTAGCTGGTAAAATCATACTCACCCGGTTGCAGTGTTACCTTCGGTGCGATGCGAAATGGTCGGGTTATCATCTCAAATTCATCAATCACTGAGATATCCACCGAGTCGCCTTCTTCGAATTCGGCAGTAAAGCTTAGCTCATGGCGGCGAGTCTCCAGATTATCTGTAGTGGCAGACCAGTAAGACTCTGTATTAGCCTGGAGTACAAACCGCCGAATAGATTCGCTGGAGGCGATGCGGGGGCTGAAGCGACCCCCACCTTCATACTGCTTGAAATTGTTGCGTCTCTTGAATCCGATCTCTGGATTGAAATTGTTTTCAACTACAAGATAACCTGACCGGAATCCATAGCGGTCTCCATTGTATTCAAAGTTTCCCATATAGCTCAGATCATCGTCCTGGAGGCCTGACGTTTCTGTTTTAGCTGCAAACCCGCTGAGCTCAAAATCTGTGAGGAAGTTGAACTGCCCATCAATACCGTATAGTTGATTGGAACCCTCGCTAATGGCTGAATTTGATCGGTCGGTCAGAATAAGTCCTACGCGACTGCGGCTGAGAATGTCTCTCTTGACTCGCAAAACAGAAAAGTCAGTGGATTCAAAACCCTCCAGTCCTGCGCCATCAGTACCGATTGTCAGGGCACCGACATCGAAGTCCCCGATCTTTCCGGTTAGCCTGCCACCGACATCTATGGGTACAATCTGTCCCTGTTCCAGGCCGATTCGGCGGCTGAAAAACATGGTTGGTATGTCCAGATTACCAGGCTGTGTAAAATCAAAATTCCCCCTGCCTTCCAGGAAAAACTCTCGTTTCTCAGGAAAAAACAGGTCGAATCGAGTCAGGTTTACCTGCCTTTCGTCCACTTCCACCTGGGCGAAATCGGTGTTATAGGTAAAGTCAGCCGTCAGGTTGTTGGTAATTCCAAATTTAACATCAACTCCCACTTCGCCATCCAGCTCGTCGTTGATCTGTGGCGTCACCAGGCGATTTGTTGATAAGTTGCTAAGGCCGTAAGGCTTAATTTCAAGGTTGAAGTTGCGTGGGGGGACCTCTATCTCAGTAAGCGTACCGGCTTGTGAAATTCGCCACATGCCGGCGACCAGGCTGTTACCAAAAGCTGCCGAGATCGGCAACTCAGTGAGATAGGAAGCTTCATTCAGTCGTCTTATGATGCGGCGAAATTGAACTCCCCAGGTCTGGTCCGCTCCGGGTTCGTAGCGAAGCGATCTGAATGGTATGCGCATCTCAACGGTCCAGCCTCCGTCGAAACGGCCGACCCGGGAGTCCCAAACGACATTCCAGTCAAAGTTCACGCCTCGACCTCTGTCACCTTCGTTGGCTATAGCAAAGTCAGAGAAGCCTCCGATCGGAGTCACCAGAAACGCGACGCCATTGCGTCGGTCGAGGTAAGTATCCAGCATGACTGAGAACGAATCATTGGATCGGAGTTGAATGGTGTCCCTGCGCATTTCATTGGCAACCCAATCTTCTTCAGGTACTGATTCGTAGTTGCGTGCAGCAATATATATATTATCGTCATCGTAGTAGACCCATGCTTCAGTTCTCTCACTGGCCGGGCCCCCCTCATCTGGAATCTGCTGAATAAAACTGTCAATTGGGGAAAGCTGTGTATAAACATCTTCATCCAGATTTCCGTCCACGCTTATATCGCCGTCATATCGGACCGCCTTTATAGTTGTTCTGCCTTCGGCATCATGACTTACTACAACCTCCTGTGCCCTGGCATTGGAGAATCCAATACTGCACACCACAAACACAGCCAAAGATGCTTTCAATGGAGAGCTTTTCAGCAGAGCAAAAGCCGAAACAGCGAGGACGGCCTGGTCGTTTTTACTATTCTTGTTATCCATGTGATCCTCTTCTTTGGATTAATTGTTTTTTGTGAAATCTACATTTTATTGCACATAGTGTATATACACTATGTGTGCCAATGTGTGACATCGTGGGTTACATTCGGCTTGGCAGTCTGACGTAATGTTGGACGCTGGTGGGCGTCGAATTTAGAATAGAGGCGCGAAAGCGGTACCACTACCTGACCAATACAAGAGGAGATTACTGCATTGCCTGAGGACGAGGAGTTGATAACACAGCTAAACGATTATGAAACTTTGCTTAAGGCGGGACTGAATTCTCGGTGCAGTATGTTTCACCTGCGGCGCTCGTCACGTGCGGTAAGTAGACTGTATTCAGGTATTTTGGACGACATTGGTTTGGATTCGGGCCATTTCAGTGCGCTGATGATAATTTCCAGGCTTGGCCCATTGTCTATCAGCGATGTCGCCAATCGAATGGGTCTGGAAAGAACCACAATGAGTCGAAACCTTAAGTCTCTAAGCAAACAACAATTAATCAAAATAGGGGATTCAGGGCATGGACGTACTCGACAAGTAGAACTGACAGAGAAAGGCAATAAGGTCCTGCTTGAAGCTATACCACGATGGGAAGCCTCTCAATCCAGGTTGAGAAAGTTGATAGGTGAAGAAGACATGGAAGCGCTGAATACTTTATTAGCGCGCGTTTACGCGGTGACTCAGGCGGATTCAAAATGAATAGTTGAACAAGGGTTCGCCAATTCAGCAAGCCGGACGACCTGCCATTATGCATACCCCTGAAGTTCTACTTATAATCCTGCAGGGCATGGTTGTTTCTTATCAGCAGTGAAACTGCCTATTCTCAGACTTCAAGCCATTCTGCTCTGACGTCATCCGCCTGCATAAGGGTTTCTGGTGTGCCTTCGTAGACCACCTTGCCATGGCCCATGACATAAAGTCGGCTCGAAATTCTCAGGGCGATATTCAGCTTCTGTTCCACCAGCAGGATGGACACACCCCGATCGGCAATTTCCCGTAGCAGATTGCCAACCTGTTCAACCAGTTTGGGCGCCAGGCCTTCGGTCGGTTCGTCGATCATGACCAGGGCCGGGTCCCCCATCAGGGTACGGCACATGCACAGCATTTGCTGTTCGCCGCCGCTGAGAACTCCGCCAGGGACGTCGGCTCTTGCCTTCAGGTTAGGAAACATGGAGAAAATTTCCTCGATGGTCCAGCGGCCACTGGTACGGGCAGATTTCTGGCCAAGGGCAAGGTTCTGGCGAACGGTCAGCGTGGGGAAGATATCCCGATTTTCCGGAACGTAACCGATACCAAGTTTGGCGATCTCAAAGGATTGTTTGCCCGCTATTTCCTGCCCTTTGAAGTGAATCGAGCCCTGGGGTTTTACTTCGCCCATAATGGTTTTAACCGTCGTGGATCTGCCTACGCCGTTACGCCCCAGCAGGCTGACGATTTCGCCTTCCTTGACGGTGAAATTCACTCCCTGCAGGATGTGACTTTTACCGTAATAGGCATGCAGGTTGCGTACTTCAAGCACCGGTGGCCACCTCTCCCAGGTAAGCTTCCTGAACCTTAGGGTTGTTGCGGATATTCTGTGGTGTATCGGTAGCGATAATCTCGCCGTAGACCAGCACGCTGATGCGATCTGCTACGTCAAACACAATGTTCATGTCGTGCTCGACCATGACCAGGGTTTTCCCCTCGGTAACCTTTCGAATCAGTTGTACAGCGTTTTCCGCCTCGCTGTGGCTCATGCCTGCCACCGGTTCGTCCAGCAGGATGACGTCAGCTCCTCCGGCGATGGCAATCCCCAGTTCCAGAGCCCGTTGCTGGGCATACGCGAGTTCGGCGGCAGGGAAGTGTGCCTTGTCGCTGAGCCCGATTTCCGCAAGGATTGAGTGTGCTTTATCATTCAGACCGAATTCCCGCCCCAGCAGGTGCCAGAACGAATAGCGGTAACCGGCGTTCCATAACAATGCACAGCGAATATTCTCAAATACGTTCATACGCGGAAAAATGTTGGTGACCTGAAAACTTCTTGCCAGGCCGAGCCTCGCTATCTGATAGGGTGTGTTGTCATGAATGGCTTTACCCTTGAAGTTGATAGAGCCGGAAGTCAACTTGTAGCGACCGCTGATCAGGTGGAAGAGGGTGGATTTCCCTGCGCCATTGGGGCCGATAATGGCGTGCTTCTCGCCTTCCTGAATTTCCAGCGTGACATCACGGATAATCGGAGTGGGACCGAAATGTTTGCTGACATTCTGCAGTGAGAGTATTGCCATGCTGCTCACTCCTTTTCCGCCAAAGCAGAGTTGGCGGTATCCCAGGCGTCCCGCAACTGTCCCAGGGAAAGCCAGGTCAGGTAGGCGGAGGCGCCAGTCAGACCGATCAGTATAGCCCAGCTGAAAATGCTCGCCGGGTTGAGTGTCAGGCCCAGGTAATGGAACACTTCCTGCTGCGTATGGCTCATTTCGATCAGTGCGATGGCGCCAGCTAAGCAGGCCAGGCCAGGCGTGCCGGTTATGAGGTAGGGGGCAAGCAGGTTCTTCAATCTGCCGTGAACCCAGGCAGTCTGGTGCATCATAATGAAACCGGCGAATCCTCGCGGCAGAAACATCACAGTGAGCAGAAACATAATCCCCAGGTACAGCATCCACAACTCTGTATAGCTGCTGAGTAAGGAGTTCATCAAGGTCAGAATCACAGCGCCGATTATAGGGCCGATGAAATAGCCCAGGCCGCCGATATAAGCCATCAGCAACACCCGGCCCGATGTCGCCGCGTTGAGGTTTTCCTCGGTCATGAATTCATAATTCATGGCGAACAGGCCACCGGCGATGCCGGCAAACAGCCCCGAGGCACAAAAGGAAATGAAGCGTACCCGCCGGGCACTGTACCCGATAAATTCGGCGCGCTCGGGGTTATCTCTGACGGCGTTGGCCATCCGGCCGGCGGGTGTCTGGGTGAACAGGTACATGAAAAGCGTGGCGATGAAGACCCAGAAAGATGCAAGGTAATAGACTTCCAGGTCCTGGGCAAAGTCGACACCGAACAATGGCGGGCCAAAGGTTCGGTCGCCAATTACGCCGGCTTCGCCCCCGAAGAAATCCGCAAAAATCAGCGAAGATGCAGCAATCAGTTCGCCAATACCCAGGGATATCATGGCAAACACGGTGCCGGCTTTACGGGTCGAAAAGCTGCCGATAAGAATTGCCGCCATTAACCCGAACAGACCGCCGACAAGTGGGATCAGGACCACGGAAAAGTAGACAGTTTCGAATTCAATCATGATCAGGGCATGCACGGCCATGAATCCGCCAAGCCCGAAATACACCGCATGGCCGAATGACAGCATGCCCCCCTGGCCCAGCAGCATGTTATAGCTGAGAGCAAAAACGATGGCTATGGCCATCTGGTTCAGAATAGAGATTCCAAGTATGGAATCGAATATCCGGGGCAGTATCAGCAGGATGGCGAGAAAGACAAGCCAGATTGTCAGTTTCTTTAGCATTGATTCATTCTTCCCGCTTGCCAAGCAGGCCGGTGGGCCGGAATATCAACACCAGTACCAGCAGCAGAAATGGCAGGATCGGAGCAATCTGGGGCAACGTCAGTGTCCACAGATCGTTCAATGGGTGGCTGCGCTCGAATGACAGGCCCAGCAGTGCCAGCAAGTCCGGCATGCCGACATCCGATGCGATGGCGTAGGATTGCAGCAGTCCGATCAACAGCGAGGCAAGAAAAGCTCCGGCAAGAGAGCCAAGACCACCGATGACGACAATGACAAACACGATGCTGCCAAGCACCAGCGCCATACCGGGAAACGTGGTAAGGACCGGCCCGGCGATGACTCCCGCGACACCAGCCAGCGCAGACCCCACGCCGAAAACGCCCATGAAGATCAGCGGTACGTTGTGACCCAGACTGGCGACCGTATGTGGGTGCGAAATGGCGGCTTGAATGATGATGCCAACGCGGCTGCGGGTGAGGGTGTGGTACAGGCCGATAAAGATGGCTACCGAGATAAAAATCATGAACCCCCGATAGGCGGAGAATTCCTGGCCAAAGAGAGTGAACAGCGGGAAATCCAGTAAGTCGGGCTGTTGGTAGTCTTTGGTATCCCGCCCCCAGAAGAACTGCACCAGTTCTTCAATCAGAAATGCCAGGCCGAAGGTGAACACCAGCTCTGCAACATGACCGTGTCTGTGTACGTGACGCAGTCCGTAGCGTTCAACCAGAGCCCCGAGGATGCCGACGATGACGGGGGCCACTAACAACCCGACCCAGAAACCCAGGTAGGTGCTGATTGAGTAGGCGAAATAGGCGCCTAACATGTAAAAACTGGCATGGGCAAAATTCAGTACGCCCATCATGCTGAAGATGAGTGTCAGGCCGCTCGCCAGCATGAACAGCAGCAGCCCGGTGACCAGTCCATTGAGGGTTGCAAAAACGAATACGTCCAGCATCTGTTCGTTGTTCTCTCTGCGCGCTGCGTTTCAGCGGGTGCCGGTACCTTAACGGCGGGGTCGTCTCATACGGCAGCTGGTTTCGTTAAAGGTTTCCTCTGCAGGTACATGGTATTCGCTGAACAGGCCGAAGCCTGAGTTATCCGCATCGAATTCAATGTTCTCGTCGGTATGCACCGAAATGTGCAGCGATTGAAAAATCTGATGATCTTCGCCGCGCATCCAGACTTCCTCACCGCTTAACGTGGTGTGGCGCATATCCTCGAGGGCCAGGGCGATATCGTAGGGGGCAGTGCTGCCACTTTTTTCGATTGCTTCTACGACCATGCGCAGGGCATTGACAATGCGCGGCTGCGTCACATCGTTGCCCGGGTTGGCGGCCTTAAAAGCCCGGATGAAGTCCTTGCGTTCCTCGGTGGGAATAGGATTGGAGGTCTCGTTGTGAACCAGATAGACCAGGCCCTTGGCATCCTCTCCCAGTGTTGCGGTGATGCCGTCGTAAGCCGCATAGAATGTGTATATCGGTATACGCAGTCCCGAGTCGATTATTGACCGCGCCAGCGATACCATGTCTGCGCCGAAATTGCCGGTAATCACGGCGTCCGCTCCGGAGGCGACTATCTTGGTGACATAGGGGGTAAAGTCTTTTACCTGCCCGATAGGATGAAGTTCGTCCCCGACGATCTGGATGTCCGGGCGTTTTTCTTTCAGCATGGCAATCGAGGTCTCGGCTACAACCTGGCCGAAGGAATAGTCCTGACCGATGATGTACACACTCTTGATGGCATCATTCATGGCGATGTAATCGGTGAGTACTTCGAGCTTCATAATGGCATGGGCATCGAAACGGAAATGCCAGAAACTGCAATTCTCTTCGGTGAGGATAGGGTCCACCGCCGAATAATTGATCTGTAACACCTCCTGGTCCGGGTTGCGCCGGTTGTGTCGGTCAACAGCAGAGCTCAGGGTATTGGCGACGGCAGAACTGTTGCCCTGAAAAATTATCTGTATTCCCTCGCCAATGGCGCGCCGGAACTGTAACTGGGTTTCGGTTGGGCTTTGTTTATTATCCAGGGGAACAATTTCGATCTTGCGACCATTAAGGATGCCGTTTCTGGCATTGTAAAAATAGTCTGCAGCGAACTGAAGCTGTTTAAGACCATTGTTCCCGATGGATGCGAAGGAGCCTGATAGAGGGTCAATAAATGCAATGCGGACCGGCTCCTGGGCCTGGCCCGCCAGCGCCGTTAGCGCCAGTGAAAACAATACCAGGGCGTTGAGCAGGACTTTTTTCAGGGTAGTATTCATCGCTGTTAATCCATGTTGTTTTCAGGGCGACTGCCCGCCAGGGCTGGCGGCTGGGCAATTGGATTAGAAGACTCTCGGAGCGCTGTTTCTTTTAATAGTGGCCCGACATTAACCCAGAGTCGAGATTTAAATCAAGAACTGCATAAGCGGATGGGGCAAACGCGACAAATACCGGCACCAGTTGGCCCAGACCCGGAAATATTGGTGATTTTGGCGTAAACTATCGCCTGCTGATGATTGATTATCGTTGCGGCAATATTCACCGTGCCGCTTCTTACCGGGGTGCTGCTGACATGAAGCTGGCTGGGTTCGATATACCAGAGGATGAGCTGGAAATAACCGCGATTCACTCCGGGGGTCCGGGCGGGCAGAATGTCAATAAGGTTGCCACCGCAATTCATCTGCGATTTGATGTCGGCGCCTCCCGGCTGCCCGAAGAATACAAACAAAGACTCCTCTCATTGCGTGACCATCGTATTTCATCGTCGGGCGTTATTGTTATCAAGGCTCAGCGTTACCGTTCACAGGAATCGAATCGAAGAGATGCCCTGCAGCGACTCGAAGGCCTGCTTGAACGCGCCAGCCGAAGTTCTGCTCCCAGAAGGCCGACACGTCCAACGGCCGCGTCAAAGCGTAGACGGATTGAGGAAAAAAAAGCGCGTGGGAAGATTAAAAAGATGCGTGGTTCCGGTAGAGTTGATGAGTAATGTGCCAGGATATGTCAGCCAAATAGACTAAGGAGCCTCTGATTAATTACCACAATGCCCTGGCCTTCAGCCGAGTCCGCTGGCCTCGCCGGGCGCCACTGCGTCGTTGTCGCGCCTGGCAGGGGAGTGACACTTCCCTGCGCATGACGCCTGGCAGTAGTGTCCGGCAGACTCCCGCAGAGCGTTGTGGTAATTAATCAGAGTCTCACAAGACGGGAGTGTGAAAATGATTATCGGGGTTCCCAAGGAAATTAAAACGGAAGAGTATCGGGTTGGAATGACACCGGCGGGAGTCAGAGAGTTGGTCGCCCGCGGTCATACTGTATTAGTGCAGCAGAGCGCCGGAGAGGGCGTCGGGTTGACGAATGAGGCCTATCAGCGCGCCGGTGCCAGACTGACCGAGGGTCGCGACGAAATCTTTGCGGACTCGGACCTGATCGTCAAGGTGAAAGAACCGCAGCTGGAGGAATGCGCACTTCTGCAGAGCGGGCAGACGATTTTTACTTATCTGCACCTGGCCGCCTTTCCTGTCATCACCGGGGCGTTACTGGATAGCGGCGCCTGTGCGATAGCTTACGAAACAGTGACAGACCCCCGGGGCGGGTTGCCGCTGCTCACCCCCATGAGTGAGGTTGCCGGCAGGATGTCTATCCAGGCAGCGGCCCGCTTCCTGGAAAAACCCCAGGGTGGCAGTGGCGTTTTGCTGGCCGGCGTCCCTGGCGTAGCCGCTGGTAAAGTGCTGATTCTGGGTGGTGGTGTGGTCGGGAGAAATGCGGCGCAGATGGCCGTGGGATTGGGCGCGGAAGTGACTGTTCTGGATAGAACCGCGGAGAAGATGCGCGAGCTTGAAACTTTGTTCGGCAATCGCGTCAGAACCCTGTATTCGTCGGAGGAGGAGATAGAGCGGCAACTGGCCAGCTCTGATGTAGTGGTCGGTGCCGTGCTGGTTGCAGGAGCCGCCGCTCCACGACTGGTGAGCCGGGAAATGCTTAAGTTAATGCGACCGGGCTCGGTTATCGTAGATGTTGCCATTGACCAGGGGGGCTGCTTTGAAACCAGTCGGGCGACCACTCACAAAGATCCTGTTTACGAGGTGGAAGGCGTACTTCATTATTGTGTGGCCAATATGCCGGGCGCGGTACCCAGGACTTCGACGTTCGCCTTGACCAGCGCGACCCTGCCTTTCATCATTGATCTGGCCGAGCAGGGCCCCAGCGCAAGCATGAAGACCAATGAGCATCTTCGCCATGGTTTGAATATTTTGAGGGGACAGGTCACCCATAAATTCGTGGCAGATGCGCTGGGCAAAACTTTTACTTCACCCGATGATGCATTGCAGTGAGGTTTTCTGTGGTATCAGGTCCCTGTATCGCTGAAGCATAACATCGTTGGCCGACGGAAACGTTGAAGTCTGACCCCTGGTATGGGAAATATCTCCGAGCGGGTCAGTGCGGATCAGTCCGGGGGGCGAGTGAGTCTGTCTGGCCCCCTGGACAGGGTTCCGGCGCTCAGTAAACTTCGAACAGACCGGCTGCACCCATACCGCCGCCAATGCACATCGTACAGACTACGAATTTTGCCCCCCGACGCTTACCCTCCAGTAGCGCATGGCCCACCATGCGCGCACCACTCATGCCATAAGGATGCCCTATTGAAATGGCGCCCCCGTTGACGTTCAGCAGATCGTCGGGAATGCCCAGTTTGTCCCTGCAGTAGATTACCTGCACAGCGAAGGCTTCATTAAGCTCCCACAGGCCGATATCGTCGATACCCAGGTTGAAACGTTGTAACAGCTTGGGGATTGCGTAAACCGGTCCAATACCCATCTCATCCGGATCCAGCCCGGCGACCGCGATGCCGCGGTAGGCGCCCAGTGGTTCGAGACCTTTTTGTTCGGCCAGTTTGCTGTCCATGAGCACGGAAGCAGAGGCACCATCAGACAATTGGCTGGCGTTACCGGCAGTGATGCTGCCGCCCTCGATTACCGGCTTCAGGCCATTCAGGCCATCAAGCGTGGTTGTCGGACGATTGCCTTCGTCTTTGTCCAGAGTCACGTCATGAATGCTCTGCTCCCTGGTTTCCTTGTTGACGAGAATCATCTGGGACGTCAGAGGTACTATTTCATCCGCAAACTTGCCCGCTTGCTGGGCTGCGGCAGTTCGTTGCTGACTCTGCAGGGCATACTCGTCCTGCGCGTCACGGGAAACTTTGTAACGCGCGGCAACCACTTCGGCGGTTTCCAGCATGGACATGTAGGCATGTTCCGACTGGGCGATGACGTTGGGATCCTGGGTGCGGTAGTTGTTACGGTGCTCGTTCTGTACCAGGCTGATGGATTCCAGGCCGCCGCCTACGACGATGGGCATATTGTCGGTGATGATCTGTTTCGCTGCAGTGGCGATAGCCATCATGCCGGAGGAACATTGGCGATCAATGCTCATGCCGGAAACTGTATTGGGTAACCCGGCAGCAACCGAGGCGGTCCTGCCGATATTGTAACCGGAGGAGCCCTGTTGCATCGCACAGCCAAGGATTACGTCGTCGACCTCTCCCGGCTCGATTCCGGCCCGCTGGACGGCTTCGCGAATGGCATGTCCGCCCAGCGTGGGCGCCTCAGTATTATTGAAGGCTCCCCGATAGGCCTTGCCAATTGGAGTTCTTGCGGTGGACACGATTACGGCTTCTCTGGTCATGGCATTTTCCTGATTGATGTCGTTACTTCGAGTAAATCATTGCGACGATGCTCTCTATCGCATTGCGGGCCAGTTGTACCATTTCCTCATCGGTTCGATCCTGGATGGGGTGGGGTACATAGACGCTGGCTGGATTTATACCCAGGGACTTTGCCTGGGCATTGGCGGCGTCAATAAACTCGGTGGAGGCCACGAAACCTGCCGGTACGCCACGGCTTTCGAGGGTCATGATGTCATGCAAACTGCACGAGGTACATGAACCTCAATCAGCCAGCCCTTCAATGACCGCATCACACTCGACGCTGATCTGCTGGCTGAGTTCAGTGGGTGCGACGCGCGTGAAAGTGGGCTTGCTGTAGCGTTTGACGGTGGCTCCCAGCTGAGATAGCTGGGTTTCAACCTCGTCGAGGAACTCCTTGCCGCGAGGCTTGGAAATATCCAGCAGACCTATCGTCTTGCCGGCCAGGGATGTCAGCCTCGCATTGAGCTGACGCGCAGCGGGCTGTAGTTCCGAAGTGGGATCCAGCAGCATGGTAGACATAATTTAAACCTCCTGAGGGTTTCTTATTCGATGAGTAACACGCGCAGAGTATTCGTTATCGGTCTGGCCGGAAAGTCGGAAGTGGTTGTGAAACCAGCTGACTGCCTCGTTCGCCTGACGCTACCCAGCCGGCAATGATGGCAGAAAAGAAACCAGCAGTTCCGCCGGCAGTCAGTATGTGCAGGCCGTCTTCCCGGAATTTGGCTACCGGCTTGTCCCTGAACTGAGCGGGAATGCCCTCCGCAATTCCATGGGCACCCCTGACTATGTCTGCGCCAGGAGTCAGCAGGGCTTCATAGATAGCTTCCTTGACCTGAGACTTGGTCCACCCGCCTTCACGAAAAACCCGCCGGTGTTCCGGTGATAATACCAGCAGGGCATCGGTCTGCATGAAAACTTTTGCATGGGATACGGTCCGCAGACTGGCCGCCAGGCTTCGTGCCAGGGACTCCGGGGTACGGGATTGTTGATCCATGACGGGTTGTACACCGGATCCGGCGAACAGGCTGACGACGGATTCATCCCGATCATAGCCGCGGTCCATGGCAAGACTGGGCCAGTCAGTGTCGCTCTCGTCTTCGGCGAAACAGAATGTATACTTGCCCGGAGTGCCCAGTGTGGCCCGGTCTATGCCTCCAGGGCGCCCGCCGCCAACGTTCTGAATCAGCAACTGCAGGCTGCGGCCGATGGTGGCGTTGGCCCGGTTGCCCTGGCCCAGGGCATTGATGCCGGAATTCATGCCGATACGTTTAGCAACCGGCCCATTAACGATGATGACCGGTGATGAAAAATAGGTCGTACAAAGCAGGCCATGCATGCAGAACGGCTCCTGCAGCGCGGCTTCGATGCTGGTCAGTACCACTGGGAAATAATCAGGCTTGCAGCCGGCCATCACCGCATTAACTGCGGCTTTTTCCACGCTGCAGGGAGCATAATCCGGCGGGATCCTGCCGAGCAGATCATCCCCGTTCCGATTTGTGGCCGCCAGCATGCGTGTTACGCGCAGGGGCGTGGGGGGAACAACCGGCAGACCATCTGTCCAGCCTCGTTCGTAGCAGGCCTCAATGATGTCCTCGCTATCGTCTATGGTGACAGCTCTGGATGCGAGCCTGGATTTGCCAAACTTGACCGTCAGGGCTTCATGCGCGCCCGGCTCCCGGGTTTTCGACCCGCATCCGGGCTTGAAATTCGGGAGATCCACCCCCAGTTCCGGCATGGACAGAAAATCCTGCCACTGCTTTCTGTCCCAGCCGAAAATTCTTTCCTGCTCCCGATTTGAGGCAAACCTGATCAGCGTGGGAACGATTTCAATTTCGTGGTGGAAGGAAAATTCAAGATCCGTGTCGTCGATTCGATTCGCCAGACTGGTGGGGAAATCGGGATCGTCCTGAACATAGACTTGCAGGGCCGAACCGAGTCGCTCGCTGAGCGTGCGGGTAATCGGCTCGATCAGCTGACAGGTCGCGCACTCTTTTTTTAGTACCAGGGCATACTGGCAGTCTGTCGCGCTGTTCACTGGTAAGGCCCCCCGCCTTGGAATAGTGCGTGTTCTTTAGTGTGCCGCTAGTGTAACTTACTGTCCGGAACCGTGGCAAAGAAGGATTCTCTTACAGTGAGCGCGAGCGCCCTGATCTCATTACTGACCCTGCTGGCCATACTGGTGGCGGTTGTCTTTCGGGTTGGCTTCTGGCCTCGCATTCGGCTGCAGCGCATTCGTGCTGAGGCGTTTCCCCCGTCATGGCTCGAGATTGTCAATCGGCGACTGCCGTTCTTTCGTAATATGCCTCAGCCCATGCGGAAGCAATTGCTTGATTTAATCAAGATTTTTCTGCATGACAAGCGCTTTGTGGGTTGCGCGGGCCAGCAGATTGATGACGAGATCCGCCTTACCGTGGCGGCGCAGGCCTGTTTGCTGCTGCTGAAT
Source organism: Gammaproteobacteria bacterium (assembly GCA_041395725.1). Taxonomy (NCBI): domain Bacteria; kingdom Pseudomonadati; phylum Pseudomonadota; class Gammaproteobacteria; species Gammaproteobacteria bacterium. The sequence goes on from JAWKZW010000001.1 coordinate 3,025,633, forward strand.
CGTGAAACTGATTATTACCAGATACTTGACTCAGTGTTGGTCTATCCATCGACCTTTGTGGTAACCCGGGAGGTGCGAGACGAACTGGGCCTGGTTTCCACAGGCCATTCTGCTCTGCTGGGCGAGTCCTGGAATCAGGGCAAGGTTGTGCTGGCCTGGGATAGTGTGGAAAAAGGCGTGCGGAATCTCCATGATGGTCACAACGTTGTTCTGCATGAATTCGCCCATCAGCTTGATCATGCTTCCGGGGCCAGCAACGGAGCTCCGCTGTTGAATACGCGGGGCGCTTACAAAAGTTGGGCGCTTGTGCTGTCGCGAGAATTTGAAGAGCTGCAGCGGGACGCGAAGTCAGGCAGAGTCAGCCTGCTTGATCACTACGGAGCCACGAACCCGGCCGAGTTTTTTGCGGTGGCTACTGAAACATTTTTTGAACGGCCGGAACAAATGAGGGCCGAGCATCGGGAGTTGTACGTGGAATTGGCCGGTTTCTACCAGGTTGATCCTGCCGCATGGCTCTCTGGAGGAGCCGCTGACTAATCAGTGGCTCCTTAATAAATAAAACCGAGCGCGGAGATTCCAATGAGGATATTGATAATCATGAAGACAGAAGAAGTCCTCGACATTACTTTCCAGAGTTGTGGACCTTTGTAGGCCGCCCGGATACCTGCCAGCAACAAGGCTGTATACGCCAGCATCAAGGCGACGATGAACAGGAATCGAAACCAGTTTTCACTATCAACAGCCTGACCTCCCGTAACGAAGAAAACGCCGGCGCCGATAAAATAAAAAATCCAGTAGGTGATGGCCAGACCATAATCGCCGGCGAGAAGCCTGGCAAGAAAGGATCTGTCGTCGATTTGTTCCAAAACTGTTCTCCTGTTCCCGAGTACTCCGAGTGCCTTAAGTGTAACCGATCTATTGAGTCGGGAAAAAGCAATAAATCATGTCAGCGTGACTGGAAATCAGCGCGTGTGGCGGGTCCAGGCAGCACAATTTGTAACATCTGCGGGATCGACTTTCCAGTAAGCATGGCAGCTTTGGATTTTGCAACGAAGCGCGGTCACCAATTCCGCGAACAACAGCTTCGACGCGCCGCCAGAGGCTCCTTAACTCTTTGTTAAAAATAATAAATTCAGGGCAGTTAAAGAAGCCCGGGGCCTTTGAGGGTAACCCCTTGAGTTCCAGGTCTGCTGTCAGGCTTACCGCACTGCTGACTCTGTCAATTCGCTTCCACACTGGCCAGTACAGGGGGGCGTGGGCTCGGCACTTGAAGCGGTGATCAGGTGCTGCTGAATGGCGAAATAGCTGCCGGGAAGATCAACAAAACCCGCAGCATGTTGCAGCGAATCAATGCCGATCAGGTAAAGTGCATTGAAGTGATGCGAGGAACCTCCGGAGAGTTGGATGTCCGCGGCAGTCGCCAGGTGATCAATGTTGTTCTGATCGAACAGATTTCCAATGCCAGCTGAATAGTAATGGCTACGCGGACCACGAAGTTGAGCCGGGTGAAACAGTCTCTGGCGGTGGTCAGCGCGGCAAATTCAATAACCTTGTCAGAGTCCTTAGGGGCTTCACACCAAACGATGAAGTGCGTCAAGCGCAGATCTGCGAACAGACCAGTTGTCTATTGCCAGCCCATTGCCGCAGTCGGTCAGAATCATTCGCAGTTTCCAGGCAACTCGATACGTACGAGAGTGCTTTTCCATGTAAAATACCGGGCCCGATGGCAGTAAACTACCAGGAGATCGATCGTGCTGACCAATGTGCCAGGAAAAATTGCCACCCTCGTGGCACCCTTCTTAATGACGCTTCTCTCAAGCTCCCTGTTTGCAGGGGACGCTGAGCGATTACAGCAGATTCTGGCCGGTGAGCACCGTTCATCCGCCAATAAGGCCAGGGATGCGTACCGGCACCCGATGGAAACGTTGGAGTTCTTCGGCTTGCGATCAGACATGGCGCTGATTGAAATATTACCCGGTGGCGGCTGGTATGCGGAAATTCTTGCGCCATTCATGAAAGACTCCGGCACCTACTACGCCGCGCACTTTTCTCCCAATTCGCATCTCGACTATCAGCCTCGTATGCTACGTGCCTTCCAGGAACGCGTGGCAAGTGACCCGGAGAACTATAGCGGCACCGTGATTACCCACCTCTATCCGCCGACAGAAATCGATATCGCCCCGCCCGGGTCGGCTGATATGGCACTGACTTTTCGCAACGTCCACAACTGGATGACGGTAGGTACCGAGAAGGAACATTTTGCCGCGTTTTATCGGGCGCTGAAGCCGGGTGGAACGCTCGGTGTGGTAGAACATCGGGCTCCGCAGGGCAGTAGTGTGGAATTTATGATAGCCACCGGGTATGTGGATCAGAATCATGTGATCAGGCTGGCCGAGCAGGCAGGGTTTGAATTTGTGGCGTCTTCTGAAATCAATGCCAATCCTCGGGATTCCAAAGATTATCCGGAAGGTGTCTGGACACTGCCGCCAACTCTGCAGATGGGTGAGCAGGAGAAAGGTAAATACCTGGCGGTGGGTGAGAGCGATCGTATGACGCTCAAATTCATCAAGCCGATGGATTGACCGGGTCAGGGAGTACGTTTTTTCTTACTGGATTTTTTGGCAGGGTGGCGCTTTCCTGCAGCCTTCAGCGCAGCTTTTCGGGGAGCGGCAGCCTTGACCGATTTCTTTACGGCGCGGGCCTTGGCGATGACGCGCCGCCTGGCGGCTGCTTTCCTGGCGCGCAGGGCTTGGGCAATCGCCTCCTCGCGAATTTTCTTTTCCCAGTCCCGTTCGAATTTTTCCAGCACCCGGGCCCGCGCTGCCAGCTTGCGATCAAAGGGTTTGGCTGCATACAGTTTACTCTGAGCGGTGATCAGTGTATCCCTGGCATCGCCGAGAGACTGTGCCAGCAGCAGGCTGGCTGCACGGGCTTTCTTCAGCTGGTTGTTTGCTGATGCGGTGCCCTTGACCCTGGCCGCTACCGCGGCTTTGGCAGCGCTGGTACGGGCTTCAGCCAATCGAGCCTGCACTGACTTCAGTTCCCTGCGGGCCAGTTCGACTGCCTGTTTATGAGCTGTCAGGTAGGATTTTCTGGCTTTGGCCATGCGTTTCTGCAGGGCGTGAAACTGCTCTTCCAACTCTTCAATACTATGTCTGTTCGGCTCGTTGGCAGGTGCCAGGATAGTCTTTGTCGTTTTTACCATTGTCATTGGCCAATGAAACAAGACCCTGTCGTAAATTTTCAGGGTTCTGCTATTTATCGGCCATTTTTGATCTGCTCATTAACTACCGGCCGCTGTATGCCGGTGACAGGAAACTCGTTTACTCGTAACGCAAGGCGTCGATCGGGTCCAGATTGGCAGCTTTGGCCGCCGGCAGGATTCCGAACAGTATGCCCACAAACGCACTGAATCCCAGTGCCAGGGCGGCTGCCCAGAAAGGGATTGCAGCCGGTGGGAAAGAGGGGATGTTGGTTGCGATCAATGAACCCAGGCCAAAGCCTATGGCAAGTCCGACCAGTCCACCAAGCAACGAGAGCAGCAGGGCCTCTATGAGAAACTGCAGCAGGATGTGATGGCGCTTGGCACCTATCGCCTTGCAGATGCCAATTTCACGAGTCCGCTCGGTCACCGAGACCAGCATGATATTCATGATGCCGATACCGCCAACCAGCAGCGAAATGCCGACGATACCGCCGATGACAATGGTTACCACGGCCAGAATGGAATCGAATGTTGCCATCATCTGCTCGGCGGTTTCGATGACAAAATCGTCCTCATCGCTGCTATCCAGGTCGTGGGCACTTCTCAACAGCAGGGAAAGTTGGCTGGTGACGTCATCCACCTCGACACTTTCGCTGAGGCTTAACTGTATCTGGATGTCAGTGCGGGCCTGATTTCCCTGCAGGCTCTGCATGGTTGAATAGGGGACCAGCACCAGATCATCCTGGCTGAACCCCATGATGTCGCCCTTTGGTTCCAGCAGGCCGACGATTTTGAACCATTCCCCACCCAGTTCCACAAACTCATTAACTGGATCGTCCGGCAGGTTGAGATTGTCCCGTACCTTGTCGCCAATCACGGCAACCCGGCGCCTGGTCAGATTGTCGCTGTTGGCGAGAAAGCGACCTTCCGAGGTAAAAAACTGGGCCACGTCCTGATAAGCATAGGTAGTGCCCATGATCTGACTGAAGGCGGTCTGTGAGCCATATTTGACCTGTGACGCACGGGAGGCGAAGAGGATGGGGGTGATCGAGGCGATACCATCCACGCGCCGTTCAATCAGATTCAGATCGTCAGGAGTCAGTCTGGCGCTGATGCCCTGCATCCGGTCCTCCAGTGGTGTGTAGGACCTTACCGTGAGACTGTTGGTGCCCAACGAGGCAAATTGTTGACTGACAAAAACCCGCAGCCCCTGGGTGATGGATACTACGGCAATGACACTGGCAACGCCGATGACGATGCCCAGTGTGGTGAGAAAACTCCGAAAGCCGTGGGCATAAATTGACGCCAGTGCGGAACGGCTGCTCTCGAGTAGTGCGAATAACATACTAGAACTGTTCCGCAGTCTGGCTGCTGTCGCGGTAGATTTTGCCGTCTTTCATCTCTATTAGCCGTTTGCAGTGCGCGGCGATCTCATCTTCATGGGTTACCATGATGACCGTGTGCCCTTCGTCATGGAGTTCGTCGAATAACTGCATGATTTCCACTGTAGTTTTCGAATCCAGGTTGCCGGTTGGTTCGTCGGCCAGCAGAATGGACGGGTGAGTGACCAGCGCTCGCGCGATGGCGACCCGCTGGCGCTGCCCCCCGGACAGCTGATTGGGCAGGTGATCTGTCCGGTCTGCCAGGTTGACGCGCTGCAATGCCTGACGGGCCTGCTCACGACGTTGCCGGAACGGAATATTGCGATAGACCAGTGGCTGCATGACATTGCCCAGGGCTGTGGCCCTCGGCAACAGGTTAAAACTCTGAAAAATGAAGCCTATTTCCTGATTACGAATTTCTGACAGTTGGTTCTGATTCAGGTTCGCGACGTTGTGATCGTTCAGGTGATATTGACCGCTGGTCGGGCGATCAAGGCAGCCCAGTATGTTCAACATGGTGGACTTGCCGGACCCTGAAGACCCGATGAACGCCACATATTCGTTACGCTCAATAGCCATGGTGATGCCATCCAGGGCCCGCACCAGCTGGGTTCCCATCGCGTAATGCTTGGTAATGTTGTTGAATTCAATCAGTGCCATAGGAACTCTGATGCGAGGGCTATCTGGCTAAGTCACTCGAGTGCAGGTGCATTCCCTTAAGGCTGGAATATCTGCTACTCGACTCGGGTAACATCGAGGCGGTCTCCATCCAGGAGATGTCTGAGCTCCCGGTTAGGACCCACTACTATCTCGATGTCTCCATCAATATCTGTCGTGAGTTCCTGATACTCGTCGTCAGAGAGACCGACACTCACCTGTGTTTTCCGGGCTACGCCATTGTCGTTGATAAACAGGTAGTGTTCGCTGCGAAGCGCCGAGCGGTCTTCTTCAAACAGGATGGCTTCAATGGGTACCGCCGCCACCTCCCGATCCTGGCGTGTGAATATTTCTGCGCGACAGGACATGCCGGGCCGCAACACCACGTCTCCGGGGTCGGAAATATCTATTTTCACCGTAAAGGTGAGGCCCTGGCGGCCGGCTTCAACTTTGGCCGTGTTGGCTATGTAACGGACGATGCCCTCCATGGGTTGATCCGGATAGGCGATAGCGAAAATTTCTGCCCGTTGACCGATGGTGATGTTTGCCACATCTGCCTCGTCCACCAGCACCTCGACATAAATACTGTCCGGATTGGCGATAGTCATCAGAGATGAACCGGGGATGTTGGTTGAGCTGGCAATGGCTGTCTCGCCGACTTTAATGTCCAGGCTGGTTACTACACCGTCCAGCGGAGACACGATCTGAGTCTTGCTTAACTGGTCCGTGACCTGTTCGAGCTGGGCCTCGGCCTGCCGCAGCCTCTCCCGGGAGGATTTCAGGTCGATCTCCGCCAGAGCCAGCTGATTGGTGATGGTGTCGTATTCCTCGTCGCCAACCATCTTACGCTCATGCAGGCTGCGAGTGCGTTCATGCTGGCGTCGCAGGTTATCAATCCTGACTTCCTGGCGTTCAATATCGATGGTATTCAGCCGCACAGCAGCTTCGCTTTGCTCCAGGCTGGCCAGCAGGTTCTTATCGTCTACCTGCAGAACCAGCTGGCCCCTGGCAACTTGCTGACCTTCTTCCACATACAGCTCGGAAACCTTGCCGATAATCTCGGAGCTCAGCAAGACTTCTTCTTCGTGAGCAAGGAAGCCTGAAGCCAGGATAGAGGGACTTATCACCCGCGTGGCTATGGTCGCCACCTCCACTTCCTTGGCGTCGGTACCGAAAATAGCGCGGTTAATGAAGGGCAGGGCGATCACTGACAGGGCTATGGCGATGACCAGAGCGAGTTTCTTCAAGCTCATCCAGGAGGCTCCGCTATTCGATTTGAATTGCCAGTACAGGAAGACAACATATTATTGTGAATCGTCACAGTAAAGTACCACAATGTGATTCAGGTGAGAGCGAAATTCGTCCAAATGCCGAAAATCAGCAGGTAGGGTGTCAATACAGTGGCTGATGCCCGTTGAACGCTTGTTCCAGCCCATTGTCGATAGCCGGCTACCAGTAGCGCCAGGCTCCAGAATTGCACCAGGCTGAGAGCTGCAAACACCTGATTAAGTGACTGGTTGTCCGATTGCATGCCCAGGTTATAGAGACTCAGAGCATTCAGATCATAATTGCTGAGTTGTCCGCTGGGGTTCAGTAGGATGGTCACTGCCATCGACATTGAAACAAACAGGCTGGGAAGGTTGGTCCAGCAAACCAGGGAAAACCACTGCCGAAAGCGCAATTCATCGCCCCGCAGTGCGGCCACCAGACTGAGGTACGCAGTCTGCAGGAGATAGATTGCCAACAGGCTGAGAGCGCTGCCCAGCACGCCAATCAGTAACATGCCCCGTTTTGACAGCGCCGCCATGCCTTCTCGGGCTTCTTCCAGTTCCGCACCTTGCAGGTCGGGTATGCGACTCAGGGTATCGTCGATATACCAGTCAAAGTCCAGAATGGCGAAATACCACCCAGTGACCAGCATAACGCTGACTAACACCGTGCTAAGGGGTAGAAGGCTGCTGGGGTGCAGGCGGATGGCGCTGAAGGCCTGGGTCGGCGCGGTAATAATATTGACCGCGGTAGTCAGCGGGTTACTGCCACCTACGTCGCTGTCATTCTCCTGAGGATCCAGCTCGGGCATTTTCGGCTCCCGGTGATGATCGAGTTGGAAAGTATACAGGATTCGCCTGTCCTGCAGTTGCTTCCGGGCGGGTTTGCTTGCCGGAATCTTTCACTGTGACAGGGTGATCGCCAGGGGGCGAGGGTATTCGACCTGCCTACTGATCAATCAGAAAGCGTGCCAGTTGCTGTCGAAGCAGGCGGATTTCCGCCTGCAATTGATCTCGCTCGTCCAGTAACTGGGCGACGATGGCAACGCTGGACCAGTCAAGCTCCAGATCGCTATGCAGGCGCAGGGCCCGTTGTATTGTGCAAACCATTTCCAGGTCGAACAACCAGTCAGCGGGGTGCTGGCCCCCGGGATTGACTATCCCGTACTCAACTATGTCAATGCAAAGGGTTTCGCTCACCTCCAGCTGCTGACAGACGTCTTTCAGTGTCAAAGAAATGGAATATTCAGTCATGACCCGCTCCCCAGATTTTCGCGTGGATCGAAGTCAGCCCGGTCGGCCAGCTGAGCCCAGAGCTCCCGTGCGCGCTGGTCAGATTGCTCCGGCATCACGACCTTGAGGATAACATACAGATCGCCAGGGGATTCTTTGGCAGGCAGGCCTTTTCCTTTGACCCGCAGGCGGGTTCCCGTCTGGCTGTCAGGCTTGATGGTGAGGTTGATCTTACCGCTGAGGGTCGGCACCGTGACAGTAGCGCCCAGCGCGGCCTCCCAGGGCGTTACTGGCAGGGTGAGGCTGAGGTCTTTCCCCACCACATCGAACAGCGGGTGGGGCACCAATCTGATGCGCAGGTACAGATCGCCCGCCGGACCGCTGCCAAATCCAGGGCCACCCTGACCGCGCAGACGGATCCGTTCGCCATCGGAAACTCCTTTGGGTATTTTTACCCGCAGGGTCTTCGTCACATCCTCCAGGCGACCGGCATCGCTATAGTGCGGCAGGCGGTATTCAATGGTCTTGGTTTCTTCCTTGAGGGTGTCCTCAAGGAAAACCGGCATGTCGACCTCCACATCCTGCCCGCGAGTGGAATGATAGTCTTCCGATCCGGTAAAGCCGCGACTGCTGCGGCGGGTGCCGCTGAACCCACCGCCAAATATGTTGTCGAAAAACTCGGAGAAATCGCCATGGGAGGCGGACGCCCCGCCGCCGAAGCCCTCCCAGTCGGGCGGTGGAGTAAACTGCTCGCCCTTGCTGCCGTAGCGGCGCAACTTGTCGTATTCGGCACGCTTGGTGTCATCGCCCAGAACCTCGTAGGCTTCTGAAACTTCTTTGAATTTTTTCTCGGTGTCGTGTTCTGAGCTGACATCGGGATGGTATTTGCGCGCCAGGCGACGATAAGCCTTTTTTATCGTTGGCTTGTCATCATCGGGCTTTACGCCGAGAATGTCGTAATAATCTTTAAATTCCATTCCAGCTTCCCGCTGCCAGTTTTCGTCGCCTGCCGCATAGCTCTGTCAGAGTAACTATGCCAGGACAGTTATGTCAGGAAACAGACAGGCTAGCAATAGCCATTTTATGGTGGCACCAAGCGAAAAATTCAATGACCCACCGTGATTCTGTTTCTTACAGCCAGTTAGTGCGCAAAGCGTGGCCATTGATCCTGGCTAATTGTTCTGTGCCGCTGCTCGGACTCGTCGACACGGCCGTGCTGGGTAATCTGGGCACGCTCTATGACCTTGGTGCTATTGCCCTCGGTGCATTGATCTTCAGTTTCGTGTACTGGGGGTTTGGCTTCTTCCGTATGGGCACCACGGGTTTCGTCGCCCAGGCCGAAGGCAGCGGCGATGGGCCGGAAGTCAGGGCTGTCATGCTGCGGTCACTGATCATGGCCTTGCTGCTGGGGGTTATTCTTACTGGTCTGCAAGTCCCTCTGGCGGCGATTTCCTTCTATCTGCTTGGTGGAGGAGAGCAGGTGGAGGCGACAGCCCGAAGCTACTTTATGATAAGAATCTGGGGAGCTCCGGCTACTCTGGGTACATTCGTCCTGGTCGGTGTTTTAGTGGGCCTGGGCGAAAGCAAAAAGTTGTTACTGGTCCAGCTGGTACTGAACCTGTTGAATATTCTGCTGGATGTTCTTTTTGCCGGTTATCTGGGGCGGGGAGCCCTGGGGATCGCAACTGGCACGCTGCTGGCAGAGTGGATCGCCTTCGGCTTTGCCTTGCTGCTGGTAATCCGCTTACTGGAAAGGCGCCATCACGATGGAGAAGACTTTCTGGTCAGGGCCCGTTTAAAGGACAGAAAGCGGGCGCTGGCCATTCTGTCCGCCAATAGCGATATTATGCTGCGGACAGTGATGCTGGTGTTTTCGTTTGCCTGGTTTACCAATCAAAGCGCGCGTTTTGGCGATATTGCCCTGGCAGCGAATCATGTTCTGTTGCAACTGGTTTCGTTCTCGGCATTTTTTCTCGATGGTTTTGCCTTTGTCGGTGAGTCCCTGGTAGGCAAAGCCGTGGGAAGCGGAAGCCGGCCGTTGTTCGATCAGGCAGTTTACCGGACCACCGTGCTGGCTTGTGTTACCGCATTGCTGCTGGCCGTGTCTATACTGGCTGGTGGGCAACACCTTATTGCGCAGTTGACAGACATTGAACAGGTTCAGAGTGTGGCAGCAGGGCTGCTGACTTTTGCCGCGATCTATATACTGCTTTCGGTTGCGGCGTTTCAGCTGGACGGTATTTTTATCGGTGCCACTTGCACGGCGCAGATGCGTAATGCCTCTATCACAGCCACTGGTGTATTTCTGGTTGCCTGGTGGGTATTAACCAATCGTTACGGAATAGCGGGCTTGTGGGTGTCTTTCATTCTGTATGTTTGTGCCCGGGCCTTGACGCTACTTGTCTATTACCCGGGGTTGCGAAAATCAATCAGCTGATTGCTGGTGGCTGTCGGGTTGTCGCTCCGGTGGCAGGATGTGAGGTTCCAGGTACATCTTCTCTGCCTTGCGACCGAGCATCATGACTTCACCCTGATAACGTTCTTCGCCGGTTGAGGTGAACTCAAATCGGTATCTTCTTCTGAAGCAGGCCGACCCTTTTGCATCTCTGGCAGGGACAATACTCTTTATCACCATGGAGTGATCCAGCAGTTGCAAGCCCAGTTTCCGGCAATGGCTGTTCGCAAGCTTGAGCGCTTCATTCTTTACCAGGTCGCTATGCCACCAGAAGGCCGCCAGAGCGGCAATCAGGGTCAGCCAGACCAATACCGAAAGACTCAGCATGAAGTGTTGGTGCTCCCTGGATCAGCCAGCTGTTCAGTTACAGAAAGTATCGAAGCGGAGTGTCTATGCCTGGTGGGGCCCCGGCTCAGCCGGCCCGATGGGCAAGATAGCGCTTGATCTGTGGCTCCAGGATCTCCAGAGCGGTCTTGTCACAGGGTGGTAAAGAGGCGGCGCTTGTTTTCAATGGTTCAACGCGCTCCCCCCATTTCACCAGTCCGGCGCCCCAGGTCAGGCCGGCGCCGAACGATGCCATCAGCACATAGTCACCCGGCTTTATGCGCTTTTCCTCCAGGGCTTCAGTCAGCGCCACGGGTATGGTGCCAGCCGAGGTGTTACCGTATTTGTGCACATTGACCATGACTTTTTCAGTGGGGATATCGAGACGTTTGGCCAGCGCATCCAGAATTCGCTTGTTGGCCTGATGCGGAACAACGACGTTAACATCCTCAATAGTCAGGCCGGTCTGCTCGAGTACGGACTGGCAGGCCTGTGCCATGCTTTTGACCGCCCGCTTGAAGACCTCCTGGCCATCGAAATTCCAGCCCACGAACAAAAATTCATCGTCAAGGCGGCTGTAGCAACTGCCGAGATTGGTGATCTGTATTGCGTACTTGGCATCGGCTTCACAACCTATTTTAGCGGCCAGCAGACCTGTCTCTTCATCGCAGGCCTCTAAGACCACCGCCCCGCAGGCGTCGCCAAAGAGAACGGCAACATCACGACGGGACCAGTCCATGTAGTGACTGATAAATTCGCCGCCGATGACCAGAACCTTTTTATGGGCTCCGGCTTTGATCAGGTTGGTGCCGATATGCAGCCCGTACAAAAAACCAGTACAGGCGGAATTGATGTCTATTGCAGCCGCGTTCCTGGCGCCAAGTGCATCCTGGATGATCGAAGCGGTATTCGGACACAGGGAATCCACTGTCAGACTGCCCAGCAGGATCAGGTCGAGTTCGCTGGGGTCCAGGTCAGCCGCTGCCAGGGCATGGCGAGCAGCCACCAGCGCCATATCGGAAAAATTGCTGTGGCAGATACGCCGTTCCCTGATGCCGGTGCGAGTGGTAATCCATTCATCCGAGGTTTCCATGAATGTTTCCAGGTCTTTATTGCTCAGCACGGCTGGAGGTACACATTTACCCCAACCGGTGATCTGCGCAAACTGCATAGAAATTCTCCCCATCACCCTCGGTTTTCTTTACTATCAGGCACTGGTCATTTGAAACCTCCGGCCGGTGACCGCAACGCTTCTCGATCATCTGTCAGGGGTTACACAGGCCTTCAGCGGCTAAGCCGTCGAGCATACTGTATTTTCAGGGAATACGGTAGTCGCATAGCCGGTCTGGGTAGGTTAGAGGAAGGGTTTGCCCAGGCCCTGACCAGGCCCAAAGTACAAGAAACTTTGCCATGAAATCACTGTTTTCACACCTGCTCTTACAGAGTTTGATTCTGCTCGTTATCGGGGTTGGAGCATTGCGGCCGGCTGAGGCGCAAAGCCGGTTCGACCATGCCCACAATAACTGGGATGCGCTGTTACAGCGCCATGTCGTTGAGATTTCTGGTGGCGTGGCCAGCCAGGTCGACTACCGCGGGATGCTGGCCGACAGGGAGGATCTGCGCAGCTACCTGGATACTCTGGCAGCAGTCGAACGCGAGCAGTTTGAGGGCTGGGCAGCAACTGACCAGCTGGCTTTTCTCATCAATGCCTACAATGCATGGACAGTGGAGCTTATCCTTGGCGAGTACCCGCAACTGGATTCTATTCGTGATCTGGGCTCGCTGTTCCGTTCACCCTGGTCGCGAAAAATCGTGCCTCTGTTCGGTACGCAGGTTTCTCTCGATTACATTGAGCACGAGCTGATCAGGGGGGCGGATGGTTTCGCCGAGCCCCGCATACACTTTGCAGTCAATTGCGCCAGTATCGGGTGTCCAGCGCTGCGGCCATCCGCCTATGTGGGAGAACGACTGGAGCAGCAATTGGAAGCAGCAACGCAGCTGTTTCTGGCCGACAGGACACGAAATCGACTGGACGGCAATACGCTGCGAGTCTCGGAAATTTTCGACTGGTATAAGGAGGATTTCGAGCAGGGGTGGCGCGATACCTGGTCTGTGGCGCAATTTCTGGTGCGCTACAGTGATGCCCTGGGATTGCCCGCTGAAGTGACACAGGCCCTGGCGCGGGACAGCGTGCGTATTCGCTATCTGAACTACGATTGGAGTCTCAATGATCGGCGCCGATAGGCAGCTGGCAGTTTTGCCGGCTATCTCTCTGTGCTAGACTCGCTGGCGGAAGAGCGTCATCCCCGGTGGGGTGCCCGGACTTCAAACCCGGTGAGATCCGGCCTAGACGGGTCTGGTGGGTTCGACTCCTGCCTCTTCCGCCATATCACCGTCCAACCTCATCCCATAAAGACTGTATCTCTCGGTAAATCAAGGAAAAACCCTTTATTTACAGCCTTTGGCTGTCCAGCAAAATCCTGCAAAATTTACAGCGCATTGTAAGCTGTGACACGTAACCGAATTGGGGGCTCATGTCATGACAAGAACCTCAATGCCGTTGAGTGACTCCCGGATGCATTTCCGCCAGTTACTGTAACCTCAGGCTTAAGTTCACAGTTTTCTTAGACAGGTCGGAGTGGTCTGGGCGGGGTCGCTCAGGGATACCGTTTATCGAACGCCGCCGCTGTCGTGCGCTAGGCGTGGGGCAGGAACCAGGTTTTGGCAATCCGGTCGTGAATCCCGGCTATTTCCACTTGTAGATCGTCAATGTATTGGAACAACCCATTGGACAGCAAAGCCGGAATGTCGGCCTGGTTGGTTTTTCTCACAACTTTCCTGACCTGCCGCAATGCCTTGTCTTTATCAGTCAACTCGTTGATGCAGCCCTTAAGCCTTTCAAGGCAGAAAGCCACCGCTCGGGGGAACTCCTTGTCCTGTAGCAGAAACTTGACCACGTCTTCGGCGTTAACTCTGTCTTTGACGTTCTGGCGGTACATTTGATACGCACTTAACGAGCGCAACACGCTCATCCATAACATGTCCTGGTAAGGTTCACTGGGGTCGCCGTCTGCTTTCCCGTCCGTGTTCAGATCCGGCAACAGACTGCTGGATCCAACATCAACGATTCGGGTCGTCATGTCTGCCCGTTCCAGGTAGCGTCCCATTTCTATAAAGCGGTGTACGTGGTTATGGCTCAGGCAGCCTTCCAGCAGCCCGGTCAGTTGCTGGCAGTAGACGATAATCTCTTCAAGGAGCTGATTGCGTGCGCTGCGGGAGATTTGTCCCGTGCCATTTTCCTTGGTGTAGAGGTAGATGTCGTTAATCTGTTCGAAAGCTTCGGCGGGGATGATCTCACGGGTAGTGCGGGCGTTCTCGCGAACCAATGATAGGACGCTGAGCAGGGAGACTCCGTTCTGCTCGGACAACAGGAAGCGCACGATGGACCGCTCGTCGTCCGAACGTCCGGTAGCGGCATACTCCGCACTCACGCCGGAAATCTCGATCAGGGTGGGCCAGCCCACTTTGGTGCCACGGGGCAGATCCAACAGCAGGTTGGAATACACATTCATCAGGCGCGCGGTGTTTTCGGCCCGCTCGAGATAGCGTGCCATCCAGTAAACTCGCTCTGCAACTCTAGATAACATGGTCGTCCTTAGTCATTCACTATCCAGGTGTCTTTACTACCGCCCCCCTGAGAAGAATTGACTACGTAAGAGCCCTTTATCATGGCAACTCGTGTCAGACCTCCAGGTGTCACATAAGAATCTCTCGCCTGCAGGATGAACGGGCGCAGGTCGATGTGACGTGGTTCCACGTTGCGGTCGCCGAGGATAGGCGCTGTTGAGAGGGATATAAGTGGCTGTGCCATATAGTTACGAGGGTTGGCTTTTATTCTGCGGGCGAATTCCTCGCGCTCTGCCTGGGAAGCCTGGGGTCCCATCAACATACCATAACCGCCTGATTCATTGGCCGGCTTCACCACCAGCTTGTCCAGATTCTCCAGTACATGCTGGCACTGCTTTTTGTCAGAGCAGATATAGCTCGGTACGTTCGGCAGAATCGGCTCTTCGTCGAGGTAGTATTTGATGAGCTTCGGGACATAGGTGTAGATGATTTTGTCGTCGGCGACTCCCGCGCCCGGGGCGTTGGCGAGACCCACATTTCCCTTTATCCAGGCCTGCATCAGACCTTTGACTCCCAGTACAGAATCCTTGTTAAAGACTGAAGGGTCAAGAAATAAATCATCAATACGGCGATAAATGACATCGACTCGGGCTAGACCGTCGATCGTACGCATATAAACGCAGTCGTCCTGGACTACCAGGTCGCCGCCCTCTACCAGCTCGGCACCCATGCGCTGAGCAAGGAAGGAGTGCTCGAAGTAGGCGGAGTTGAAAATGCCCGGGGTGAGGACTACGACTTCCGGATTCTTTATACGTCGCGGGGAAATAGCTGCCAGGGTATCGAACAGTTTGGTCGGATAGTCGGTAACTGGCAGAATATCGTAGTTCTCAAACAACTCTGGAAACACCCGCTTTGTCACGGTGCGATTTTCCAGCATGTAAGAGACGCCGGATGGGACCCTCAGATTGTCTTCCAGGACGTAGAAAAGGCCGTCTTTGTCGCGGATCAGATCCGTGCCGCAGATGTGTGCCCAGGTTCCAAAGGCCGGTTTGATACCCATGCATTCCTTGCGGAAATTACCGGACTCAAGGATGAGCTCTTTTGGGATGACCTTATCCTTGAAGACCTTCTGGGCGTTATAGACATCATTGATGAAGCAATTAAGGGCCCTTACTCGTTGTTCCAGTCCCTTGCTGGTTACTTCCCATTCCCTGCTGGGAATGATGCGGGGAATAATGTCGAACGGCCACTCCCGGTCAATGTTGCCAGCATCGCTGTACACTGTGAAAGAAATCCCCATGGCTTTTATAGCCAGGCTTGCAGCCTGTTTTCGGTTACTTACCTCGTCGGGCTTGAGCGAACGAAGATAGCTGACCAGGCCACGTGCGTGCTTACGGGCGTATCCGGGCGAACTGATGGTTTCGTCGAAAAACTTTCCTGGGTTATAAGATTTCCAATCGACTCGCATGTAGTAACAAGATCCCCCTGATGAACGGCCTTGTTTACAATACTGCATGAGGGGGAAACTATCAAATGAAAGATCCAGTCTCAGGTCTCTATCGAGGCCATTGGCCAGGTAGTTTCCTTCAGCTCCTCGGTAAGTCTCACATACTGCCTATGGCGTTGAGTCCTCTCCATTCTTGCCAGTTCGGCGCTGCCTGGTACCCGGTTTGAACAGTCATTCAGATATTCAATGGTCACATCGCAGTCGTTGATTGCTCCCGCCAGATGCTGAATCTGTTTCAGTTTGTACAGCTCCTGGTGCTTGTTCGAGGGGGTGATGAGCTCAAGGAGGTAGCACAGCTTTTTAATCTGTTTGCGGATTGCATGTATGTCCTCACCCTTGCATTGCGCGGTGAGGATGAGGGGCACCCATTGTGAGACAGTGTTTGAGCGTCTCTGAGCCTTCTTGCGTAGGCGCTGCATCAGAAGCCGGTGGCTGGCTTTAAGACGCGGTTGCGGTAACCTGTCAAGGTGCCGAGCCAGTCTCATGGCGCTCGCCAGCCGGGTGGTGCGTTGAAGCTTCAGGTCCTGAAGTAGCCGCATTGCATCATCCTGGTGCGTAGTTTGTTCAGTTATCAGGCGCTCAAGCTTGTTTGCGATGATGTCGGTGTCCCGGATCTGGCTGTTGGCACTAAAAAATTTCTTGCCGAGCTTCAGGTATTTTTCCGATTTTGCATTTCGCCAGAACCTTGGGAAAAGGCTGTAGCAAGCTTCCAGGCGGCGATACATGGTTCTGATATCGTGGATTACTTCGGGATTGGGATCTTTGATATATTTTTTTAATTGCCGTTGGAATATAGCCAGTTTAATTTCAAACTGTTTATCAAGTCGGGCTGATTTCCTGGGCGAACTCATGGGTGGTGGAGCACTCGCCTTGATAAATCACTTGCCTAAAGATAAAGGCTGCTCAAAATCCAGGAATAGGTAAGCCACATGATGACAGTCAGTGGTAACCCGACTCTCAGAAAATCATTAAAGGTGTAGTTGCCAGCACTCATGACCAGTAGATTGGTTTTATAGGACATGGGTGTGGCATAGCTGAGATTGGCGCCAAAGAGAACCGCCAGAATAAAAGGCTCCGGTGCAACGCCAAGTTGTTCTGCGATACCGATACCTATGGGCGTGCCAATTACGGCGGCGGCATTGTTGGACACAATGTTTGTGAAGATTGCGATCAATAAAATGAGAGCGCTCAGGACAACGGCTGGTGAGGCATCGCGGGTAAAATAGAGAAATACCTCGGTCATGAAGTCGGATGCGCCGGTGAGCAGCAAAGCCTCGCCGAGCGCCAGACTCGCCACCACCACGAAAAACACTGAAGAGCTGATGGCCCGAATCGCGGTGCCCAGATTGAGGCTTCGCGTGGCCACCATGACAATGGCTCCCGCCAGGCTGCTGATGGCGATTGGCAGCAGGCCGAAAGCGGCAGTGACTACGACGGTCAGCAGAATAGCCAGTGCCAGGGGAGCCTGCTTGGTGCGCGGCACTTCTTCAGAAGCGTCCAGCACGAGAAATTCGGTGCTGCGTTTGAGTTTCATTATTTCTTCTTTGCTGCCCTGGACTAACAGCACGTCACCCTGTTCGAGGATTACGTCCATGATCTCCTCGCCGGTCTTCCAGATGTCCTTACCAGCCCGATGCAGTGCCAGCACAAAAAGCTGATGCCGCTGGATAAAACCTGAATACCGCAGGTTGGCCCGATCCAGTGAGGAGCCTGCCACAACAGCGATTTCTGCTACGGTCTGATTTTCAGCCCGCAGCGGATGTTCCTCGTCGACCGGGGTGTCACCGGAGTAAAGAGTGGCTTTGAGCGCGCTGGCAGCCTCACGAATGTTCTTGGCGGTATCCATTACCCGAAGCCGATCGCCTGATTGCATGATTGCATCCGGTAGCGGATAAATTTGATGGTCATCTCTATTAATCCGTATCAGGTTGATGTTGTTACCTGCCATTTTTTTTGTTTCGGCGACTGTTTTACCTACGCAGGGGCTGTTCTCGTTCAGGTGCAACCTGGCCTGGAACAGCCTGGGTGAGCTGTCAGACAGATCAATTTCTCGGTGGGGCAGCATTTTGGGTGCCAACAGCCACAGGTAGGCGATGGCCACGCTGCTGGCAATTGCTGCGGGTACGAAGAAATCAAACATCTCCAGGCGAGGTTGTCCCATGTCGCTGGCGACACTGACTACCAGCAGGTTGGTGGATGTGCCGATCGTCGTACTCATCCCTCCCACCAGTGTGGCGAATCCCATCGGCATCAATATTTTGGATGCGGAAGTCTTCGTGCGCAGGCAGACGCTGATCAGAATCGGTAACAGGAGTACTACAATTGGTGTGTTGTTTATAAACGCGCTAAGAATTGCACTGACAATCAGGGTCGCCAGCAGGGAAAAGAATGGCGAGATAGCCCAGGCGCGAGTCAGCAGTCGGCCGACTGGCTCCAGTGCCCCGGTGACGACCAGCCCTTGTCCGATTACCATCAGCGAGCAGACCGCAACCAGGGCTTCGTGACCAAAGCCTTGGAAGAATTGTATGGCTTCGAACGGCTCGCCGTTGCTGCCAATAAACGGGAACAGTGAAAAGACAACAGCGAGAGCCCCGAGCAGGCCAAGGCTTGAAATTTCCAGTGGCAGCTTCTTGCGGGTGAATAAAAACAGTGCGAATGCGGTAATCAGCATCGAGAACAACGCATGGGCATTGGGAACTGCGGGAAACGCCTCTGGCATGTTTCAGTTGCTCCACATTAGCTGTATGGTTGGCGGTGGAAAATCAGAGGTTGGTTGATTTAACAGGGATGATACTACGGGCATCGGGACGAATACACCGGCGCCATGGTCGTTAGGTAAGTCTATTTGAGCGCGGGGTGGCGGCTTCACTGGCGGGAGTGCCGCTTCCCGTACCAAAAATATTTTCCCTGGCCGTACGCAGGTGGCGACTGTTTCCCTTGCGGACAGTAAATCCAACGCGATCGAAATATTCCAGTATTTCTATACAGAGATTTCTGCCGATCCGGAGCCTGTCCCGAAACTGGATCACGGTAAAACCCTGCTCCTCGTCGCGGGCAAGCAATTCGGTGAATTCTGCCAGTTTCACCATTGTTTCCGGAAGGTAGTGTCGATTATTGGCTACCTGTACCAGGCTGCCCGCCTTTCTGGCAGAGGCGAGAATTCGCTCCAGGGCCCCAAGTTTGATGCCGGTCATTTCGGCCAGTTCCCGGGTTCGCGGTGGAAGGAAATCAGCATCCTGCAGCAGTGGTCTTATGCGGTCCAGAAAGTCCTGCTCTTCCTGGGAAAGCCTGGCCTGGTGGCCTGGCAGATGGAGCAGGGTGCCAGTGCGCTTTACTTGGCCCTGGGTAATCAGGTCTTCAATCAGGGCGTGGAATAGCAGGTGCGATTCTGTAAATTTTATCAGTCGGGTCAGGTTGGGTTCGGAAACCCCAGCTTGGCCCGGGTTGTCTTGATGGTAGCTGGCCAGTGTGGCAAGCACCCGCTGTTCTACCTGGTCCAGATAACGCTGATGTAAGAGTACCGTCGTGGTATTTTTTTCTATTACCAGCCGGGAACAGGGAACTTCGTTTTTTTCCAGTTGTCCGATCAGTTCGTTGAGACGGGCTGCTGTGCAGTTTCTGCCGCGGGCGAACCGTTCCAGCAACACCCCACCGGCTTGGTTTTCGACCAGGGATTGCAGCGCATGATAGTCATCCTGATCCATGGCGGCCAGGGTTCTCAGTCGTGACTCGCTGTTTCTGCCGCGGCGGGGTACTTCGTTGTCTACGACAATGCCGCCTCCGATGGTCTGGCTGCAGGCAGGGTCACGAAGAACAAAGCGATCGCCGTAACAGGTCAGAAAGGGGGCTTCGCTGGTGAGTTGATAATAGGGACTCACCTCATCGCCCAGCCTTCTGATCTGCGCGAGTTGATGAGTCGTACCGTGGTAGAAATGATAATCAACCCCGGATTTCAAGGCAGTTGGTTCCAGCAGGATGAGTCGGGTATCGATTCGGTTTACCGGTCGGTAAAGCTGACTATCCAGAAGCCAGTCCCCCCGACTCACCTGGTGGTGGGGGAGGTTTATGTTGAGGGCGATTCGTTCCCCGGCCAGGGCCTCTGTAATTGTTTCCCGATCATGGCGCATACCCTTAATTCTTACCCCTTCTCCCGAGCCCGAATGGACCAGCGTGGTCAAGAGAGAGACCTGGCCCGACAGGACCGTGCCGGTTACTACAGTACCAAGGCCCTTGATGGTGAAAGAGCGGTCGATTGTGAAACGGGCCCGCTGGGATAGATTTGGGCTTTGATTGCGGGAACTCCGCGCCAGTTTTTCAAGGTGAGTGACCAGGGCAGCCATGCCTTGACCGGACTGCGAGGAAACCGCAAACAGCGGGCTGGCAGCGAAGACGGTGTCATTAGTCTGAGCTTTGATCTGATCTTCGACCTCGTTAAGTCGTTGCGGGCTGGCCATGTCGATCTTGGTAATGACAATCGCGCCGCCTTGTATGCCGAGCAGGTTCATAATGGCCAGGTGTTCGCGAGTCTGTGGCATGACGCCGTCATCTGCTGCCACAACCAACACCGCAAAATCAGCCACGCCTATGCCGGCCAGGGCGTTGTTGATGAAATCAGTGTGGCCCGGGACGTCAACGAAGCCAACCGTCAAGTCTGCCTCTGCACCGTCTGCCATATTGGGTATATGGTAGTAGGCAAAGCCCAGGTTAATACTTAAGCCACGGGACTTCTCATCAGCCAGAGTGTCAGTTTCTGTGCCAGTAATGCGGCGCACCAGGGACGTCTTCCCGTGATCCACATGCCCTGCAGTAGCTATGGTAATTGAATGTCGCTGTGAGCTCATCAGAGTTTGAATGGTGGCAGTTTCACTGGTGGAAGAGGCTCTCTAGTTGTAAATCCGCAAGTGAGTTCTGGCTTCCCCAACCCCCAACAGATCATTGCTCTTCCAGACGCCCAGAAGCTGGCGATAGTAAACGCTGGCCTGCTGGTGCTGCCCTGCAGTGGCATAGCTCCTGGCCAGCCCGAGTATTGACCAGGGGCGAAAAGGTGCCAGCGTCAGCGCTTCATGGAATGCATCGATCGCCTCGCGTTCCAGGCCAGCCTGGAGCAGCAGTTCTGCTTTCAGTTCCGGGGCGGGCTTGATCGGGTCTGGCAGCGTGCTGTCGGCAACATTGGCTATCGTGAGCTGGACAGCTTCCTCGATGGTTTTTTTGCCAGCCTCGATACGATTGGTGGCAAAGAGAATACTGGCTTCCAGCTCCAAGTGGGCGATGCGAAGGGCCAATTCACTGTGATTTTTATCAGCGCGGTCCTTCAGCATAAGACTGGCATTTCTGGCCACTACGAGATCTCGCATGTTGATAGCGCTCAAGCCTGATGCGAGCAGTTCATCAGCGGACATGTCCGGCGAGATCGGCCGGAATTTCCAGTCTTTACTTTCAACAGTCAACCGAGCACGTAAGCGTGTCAGCAGGCTGGAAATCTGCTCGTTGCCAGGGTTCTGGAGCAAGGTGTCCTCAGCCCGTTCGATCCACATTGCGGCTGCTTCATAATCAGCCAGCTGCAGGTCGCCGTATTGACCGAAATCCAATGCGCGAGACTGGTCGAACGGGTCGTCACCTGGACGCCAGAGCGCCCGTGCAGTGTAAAACGCTGTCTCGTTAAGGTCTGCCACATCATACCAGCGCCCAAGATGAAGGTAGATAGTGGATGGCATGTGGCGTGCGTGGGACACAACCGGCGCAATTTCCGCATAACGGTCGGCGGCGGCAAGGGCCAGGGTGGCATTGCGCGGATCGTTATAGCTGTGTATCAGGTAATGCGCCGCGCCGGGGTGACGATCGTTTTGCGCCAGCAGGCGGCTGGCAAGCCTGCCCGCTCGTTGTCGTAACTCCTGTCGCGGTTGGGGTTCGCTGAAAGCCGCCTCGCCCAGAAGCGCGAGTATGTAAAATGCCTGGACTTCTTCGTGCGTCGGGTAAGTTTTGGATAGATTTTCCAGGGCTAGACGGTAATCCTGACGCCATTGTGGTGAATTGTCCCGATTGAAGACAGGTATCTCCGCAGCGGCCAATAAATTTCTTTCCAGCGATGATCTCGCTTTGGACAGGCGTTGCTCCCGGGTGGGGCCAAGTTTTTCCAGTACCCGGGCGGGATCCGCTGTGTTTGTCACCGGGTAAAAAGGGTGATTGTAGGTCATGGACTCGCCCCAGTAGGCAAGGGCGAAGACCGGGTCAAGCTCCTGGGCGCGCCGGAACTCGGCTCTCGCCTGCTTCCAGCCAAAGCTGTGCAGGTAGGCTATTCCGGTAAGGAAATGTTCCTGGGCGGCATCGCTGCCGGTGGTAGGGAAATGAATTCTGCCCAGTTCTCCGAGGTCGGCTGCGTAGCTTGTGTGGCACACCAGCAAGGCCAGCCACGAAAGAAGCAGGGGTCGTAAAGCCGCCATTCCGATCACACCCTTTCAGTCAGGATAAAAGCGGAATTCAACCACGAACCACGGCCGAGTGGAAGAAATGACAAAACAGTTTCACGCCGTTTACGGGTTGACGGGCTTGCGACCGTATCGGAAGATCAGATACACCATAAACAGCCCGATCAGACCCGCGAGCAGAAAACCGGCATTGAATGGGCCGCTGCCAAGATTGACAATGCCATAACCTATGGCGCCGGTGGTCAGGGCATAGTAGAAGAAAGGTAAAAGGGTTTTGCGAATCACCGCCCCTTCTTTGCCAATCAGGCCAACCACGGCAGAGGCAGCTACGACGTTGTGCACACAGATGATATTGCCGGAAGCGCCTCCAACTGCCTGCAGCGCGACAATCCAGGTGGGATCGACGGCAATTCTTTCCCCAACTCCGAACTGAAACAGAGAGAACATCATGTTGCTGACTGTGTTGCTGCCTGCGACGAAAGCACCGAGCCCACCAATGAAGGTGGAGAAGAAGGGCCAGGCGTTTCCGGTGAGGGCTGCCACGCCTTCTGCCAGTTCCAGGGGCATCTGTTGAAAGCCTGCGGCCCCACCGCCGGTATTGATAAAAACCTGTACCATGGGGACAGTGAAGATCAACGCTGTGGAGGCTGGCAGCAGGGTGGCCCCGGAGTCGCGCCAGGCTCTGCGGTAGGCAGGGGCGCTCATCTTGTGCAGGTAATAAGTGGCCAGGGAAACTGCGATGAAGATTGCCGCCGGCGACCACAACGGCGGAAAAGAAGCGTTGATACCACTGCCAAAAATGTCTTGCCAGCTGAGGGTGACAGCCTGGTGCTGGAGGAATCGTGCCAGGTCCAGCCAGGGCAGCCTTGTAATAACCAACAGCAGTGCCACGAGCAAATAGGGCGCCCAGGCACGCACCAGAGGCATCAGAGTCTCGGGTTCTATATCCTCTGCGTCCCGCTGCAGCCCGGTCCATTCCTCATCCCAGTTTTCCTTACTGTCGAAATCCCAGGCTGACTCCCGCTCGGGCACCAGGAAGCCTTTCCTGGCCGCGCTGATAACAATAGCCAGGCCAATCAGGCCGCCGAACATGGAGGGAAATTCGGGGCCCAGCAGGTTGGCGACAATGAGATACGGAATCGTCATGGAAAAGGCGGCAAAAATTGCGAAGCGCCAGATCTGTAACCCTTCGGCGAATGAGCGGTTTTTGCCGAAGAAGCGAGTCATTACGGCAGCGACTATCAGGGGGATGAAAGTGCCTGCTATTGCGTGAATAAGTGCGACTTTCGCTGCAATAAACGACAGGAACTGTCGCCACTCTTCGAAGCCCAGGTCCATCGCATACTGTGCCATGTCGGGATCTGCCGATAATCCAGTGCTCACCCCCACCAGGATCGGAGTGCCCAAAGCTCCGAAAGAAACCGGTGTACTCTGGATAATCATGCCAGCCACCACGGCGGCCATGGCCGGAAAGCCGAGACCAACCATTAGTGGTACAGCCACGGCGGCGGGCGTCCCGAATCCAGCCGAACCCTCGATAAACGAGCCAAACAGCCACGCGATGATAATCACCTGCACCCGACGGTCCGGTGTGATGTCTGAAAAGCCCTTGCGAATCGCGTAGATCGCACCGCTTTGTTTGAGAGTGTTCAGCAGCAGAATCGCGCCGAAGATAATGAATATCAGCGAACCGGCGACGATCAGGCCATTGATTGTTGCCGCCAGTACCTGGGCGAAGGAAACCTGCCATACCAGCAGGGCAAGAAGCGCAGCTACAATGTAAGCGATGGGCATTGCGCGGCTGGCTGGCCAACGGAGCAGAACCAGAAAGAAGGCGACTGAAATAATGGGCAAAAGAGACAGCAGGGCGAGCAGGCCAGTAGTCATGGTCTTGTTCTTCTTAAGTTGTTTTTCAGCAGCTTAGCAGAATACTGAAACCCGTAAAACTGTAATTTTGCGACTCCCTCTGGATGTTGTGATTGAATTCCCTGGGTTCCCTAGACAGAGTTTAGTTTCCGGGGTTTAATGGGTCGACTTAATCAGCAGGGAGAGTAATTCATGGGAATAGCCGCGATAGTGATTCTGGCACTGCTCGCTGTATTGATACTCTATGTTATCGGAGTATTCAACAGGCTTGTCAGTCTTAAAAACCGTTACCAGAATGCTTTTGCTCAGATCGAAGTGCAACTCAAAAGGCGCTATGACCTCATTCCTAACCTGGTTGAAACGGCCAAGGCTTATCTAAGCCACGAGCGGGAAACCCTCGAGGCAGTCACCAGCGCCAGGAACGCCGCGATGGCAGGTTTGCAGGCAGCCGCTGCGAATCCGGGCAATGCGGCCGCGATGAGTGAGCTGGTGAGCAAGGAAGGCGCGCTGGCAGGTGCGCTCGGTCGATTGAGCGTGGTGATGGAAGCTTATCCGGATCTGAAGGCCAATCAGAACATGATGCAGCTCTCGGAGGAGTTGACCAGCACTGAAAACAAGGTGGCTTTTTCCCGACAGGCATTCAACGATCAGGTTATGGCGTACAACACGTTCAAGCAGAGTTTTCCTGCCCTGGTAGTGGCCGGCATGTTTGGTCACGGCCCGGATGCCGGCTTGCTGGAATTTGAAGACAGCGAAGCGATACAGGAAGCGCCTAAAGTCTCTTTCTGACAACCGGGCATCTTTTCCTTTCGAAAGGCGATGGTATTGCCATGGCAGGAGCGGTTTTGTCCGCCCGGTCGCAGGGTATACTGTTTTGCTGCCGGGTCGCGCAATTACCGGTAATTGATTGACAGCATGAATTTTTTCGAATCTCAGGATAGAGCTAAACGAAAGACCGGGCGACTCATTCTGCTGTTCGGGCTGGCTGTTGTATCTCTGATCGCGGTTACCAACCTGCTGGTCATAGCGCTGTTTCGGCTGATACCAGTCGACAGTGTATCGCTCAACAACGTGTCGATTACAAACCCGGCCTCTGGCTATGATTGGCGCTTTTTTGTATTGGTCAGCTTCGCCGTATTGGCTGTCATCGTGCTTGGCAGCCTTTACAAATTGGCGGCATTGTCCGGCGGCGGGGCCAGAATTGCAGAAATGCTGAATGGGCGCTTGTTACTGCCCGATACCGTCAGTTTCAATGAGCGACAGCTACTTAATATAGTGGAAGAAATGGCGCTGGCATCAGGCACTCCCGTGCCTCCGGTGTATTTGCTGGACGAATCAGGTATCAATGCCTTCGCGGCCGGGTATTCTCCCGGTGATGCGGTTATCGGCATAACCCGAGGGGCTATCGAAACTCTCAACCGGGATGAGCTGCAAGGGGTGATTGCTCATGAGTTCAGCCATATTCTGCATGGCGATATGCGTATCAACATCCGGTTGATCGCGGTTCTCCACGGTATCCTGGTGCTGAGTTTGATCGGATATCATCTGATGCGTGGTGGCACTTACAGCCGTCGATCCAAAGGTGGCAGTGGTGCTGTACTGCTCGGCTTAGGTTTGTTGGTTCTTGGCTACGTAGGGACGTTCTTTGGAAACTTGATCAAGGCGGCGGTCAGTCGACAGCGAGAGTACCTGGCAGATGCCTCGGCTGTACAGTTTACCAGAAATCCACATGGCATTGCCGGTGCTCTGATGCGCATCGCGATGCATCCTCAGCGTTCCTATCTGCGGAATGCCAGCAGCGTGGAAATCAGCCACGCATTGTTTGAAGAGCGCGCTCTCAGCCCGTTGCGCTCTCTCTATGCGACACACCCGTCAATCGAGGCCCGAATTGGTGCTATTCTGCCTGACTGGGATGGCGTCTTCGATCTGGAGCGTGTAGCAGAAGAGGAAAAAGTTGATGCTCAAAATTCTGTCACCGACAACAGGGTTGGCCGGGAACCTGGTGTCGCCACACTTGCCAGTCTTGCGGGGCTGGCCCTGGCAGATTCCATAGTTGAACAGATTGGGCAGCCTGGGGTGCAGCAGTTGGCAGAAGCACGCCATCTGCTTAAGGTGATACCGGATTCGTTGCTGGAAGCTGCTCACTCACCCTCATCAGCCAGGGCGCTCGTCTACATGATGCTGATCGACGGAGATCAGAAGATTCGTCAATCTCAGCTGGAATTCCTGGAGCGATCAGCCGATCTGGGCATTACCGCCGAGCTTCACGAATTGCTGCGAAACAACAAAGAAGTGCCGGCTTATTACCGTTTGCCTTTATTGTCTATCAGCCTGCACAGCCTGCGCCAGTTGTCATTCAGGCAATACAATTTGTTTTCAACAAATCTTGCTGCGCTGATAAAGATTGATGACCGCGTCAGTTTGTTTGAGTGGGCATTGCTCAAAATTGTAACCAGCACGCTTGATCCGATTTTCAAGAAGCGTGGGCCGCGGCCCCTGGGACGGAAAGATATAAACGATTGCCTGCCAGAGCTGGAATCCCTGTTGTCGCTGTTGGCTTACTCCGACCGCGAGAGTGAGGCGGAACCAGAACAGGCATTCGAAAGAGCTCGAGAGAGGCTTGGAAATGTTCAAATCAAGCTGCGAGCCCGGAAGGTGTTGAACTTCTCCGTGCTGGATGGAGCTCTCGACAAACTCACTGAGCTTAAGCCTTTGCAAAAACCGGCTCTGTTGAAAGCCTGTGTAGCCTGTATCATGGCCGATGAGAAAGCAGCAGCGATCGAGGTGGAATTGCTGCGCGCGATTGGTGTTTCTCTGGATTGCCCGATACCACCCCTGAGTGTCAGGTAGTCTTTAACGCTCCGACCACCAGCCGGTTCGTCAAAGACTGCCTGTTTCAGGGTTGCATTTGCGTCTTAGGGGTTAGTTATTACGCAATGCTGCTTGTGCCGCAGCCAGTCTGGCGATTGGTACTCTTGGCGGGGAGCAACTGACGTAATCAAGTCCGAGTTTATGGCAGAAATCGATCGATGCTGGATCGCCAGCGTGTTCACCACAGATACCCAGCTTCAGATCCTTTTTCACCTGCCTGCCATTATTGGCCGCAAAATCCATTAGCTTGCCAACGCCGCTCTGATCGATGCTGGCAAACGGGTTCTGATTGTAAATCTCTTTTTTCTGATATTGGTCATAGAACAGACCCATGTCGTCGCGGCTCAGACCAAGGGTGGTTTGCGTCAGATCGTTGGTGCCGAAGCTGAAAAAGTCAGCGATTTCGGCTATTTCGTTCGCTGTAATTGCGGCGCGAGGAACTTCGATCATGGTGCCTACCTGATAGCTGATCCTTACGCCTCGCTTCTGCATGACTTCTTCGGCTACCCGATGCACGACATCAAGCTGATCCTGTAACTCAGCTTTGAATCCCACCAGGGGAATCATGATTTCAGGAATAACCTTAATTGGCTTCTTGGCTTTAATAACCTGGGCGGCTGCTTCGAAAATTGCTCGCGACTGCATTTCCGTAATTTCCGGGTGCAGAATGCCCAGCCGGCAACCGCGACAACCCAGCATGGGGTTTTCTTCATGCAGTGCCTTGATGCGCTCGATTATGAATTCAAGAGGCACGCCGAGTTTTTCAGCCAGTTGTCTTCGCACTACATCGTCATGGGGGAGGAATTCATGCAGTGGCGGATCAAGTAACCGGATCGTTACCGGCCGGCCATGCATCGCTTTGAATAAACCCACAAAGTCTTTCTTTTGATATGGCAGGAGTTTTTTCAGTGCAGCACGACGCTCCACCTCGTCCACTGCGAGGATCATCTGCCGCATGAGGTCGATCCGGTCCCCTTCGAAGAACATGTGCTCGGTTCGACAGAGGCCGATGCCTTCTGCTCCGAAAGCAACCGCCTGGCGGGCCATCGATGGTGTGTCAGCATTGGTGCGAATTTTCAATCGACGTTGTTTGTCAGACCATTTCATCACAGTCTGGAAAAGCTCGAACGTGTAGCTCTTTTCGGGCTTTAAGCTGCCTTCCAGCACACGTTTGACTTCCGAGTCAGCGCTCTCGATCATGCCCTTGTAAATGGCGCCGGTCGTGCCGTCGATGGAGATGTAATCACCTTCATTAAGAACTACTTTGCCTGCGGTAAGGGTTTTACGCTCATAATTGATCACAATATCCCCGGCGCCGCACACGCATACCTTGCCAAGCTGGCGGGCAACCAGGGCGGCATGGGAGGACACGCCGCCTCTTGATGTCAATATTCCCTGTGAGTGCAGCATACCCTTGAGGTCGTCTGGTGAGGTTTCTGTTCGACACAAGACTACTTTGTTGCCTCGCTTGATCTCCTGTTCTGCGGCGGCAGCGGTAAACGCGATGCGTCCCGTCGCTGCGCCCGGGCCTGCTGGCAGTCCTCGGGCTATCAATGCAGCGGCTTTCAAGGCCTTGGTATCAAACACTGGCACCAGTAGTGAATCAATGGATTCGGCTGGAATCTTAAGTAACGCAGTCTGCTGGCTCATCAGGCGTTCGCGCTGCATCTCTACAGCGATTCGGACTGCTGCCAGACCGGTGCGTTTGCCGTTTCTGGTTTGCAGGATGAATAATCGGCCTTCTTCGATGGTGAACTCGAAATCCTGCATGTCCTTGAAGTGCCGTTCCAGCTTGTTGCGAACCTTCTCAAGATCCCGGTAGTTTTGTGGTAACTCTTTTTCCATGAAGGCGATAGCATGCGGCGTCCTGACGCCGGCCACGACATCTTCTCCCTGAGCATTGACCAGATACTCTCCATAGAAAGCCTTCTCACCGTTCGCGGGGTCACGGGTAAAGGCGACTCCAGTGGCGCTGGTATTACCTAAGTTACCAAATACCATGGCCTGAACATTGACGGCAGTGCCCCATTCCGCGGGAATACCGTATTGTTGGCGGTAAAGGATTGCCCGGGAATTCTTCCAGGACTTAAACACCGCGCCTATTGCGCCCCAGAGCTGCTCCATCACATCCTGCGGGAAGGGCTTGCCCGTTTTCTTCTTGATCAGCGCCTTGTACTGTTTGACCAGCTCCTTCAGGTTTTCCGCGCTCAGAGTGCTGTCCGACTGCACCCCTAGGCTGGTTTTCATTTTGTCAAGCACTTTGTGGAAGGGGTCTTCTTCCTCTTCGGTCTCTGGTTGGATGCCCAGCACTACATCACCGTACATCTGTATGAACCTTCTGTAACAATCCCAGGCAAACCGGCTATTGCCTGAGGCGGCCGCCAGTGCTTCAACAGTTTCGTCATTCAGTCCCAGGTTGAGAATGGTGTCCATCATACCGGGCATTGAATCTCTGGCGCCGGACCTGACCGAGACAAGGAGTGGATTACCGCCGGCCCCAAACTTCTTGCCCAGTTGCTTCTCTACCTCTTTTATTGCTCCCTCTACGCTCTCGGTCAGGGAAGGTGGGTAGTGTTCCTTGTGAGCATAGAAGTAGTTGCAGACTTCCGTGCTGATGGTAAACCCTGGTGGAACCGGCAAACCGATAGAGGCCATTTCCGCCAGATTTGCACCCTTACCGCCCAGTAGTTCTCGCATGCTGGCGTTCCCTTCAGTTTTCTGACCGAACGCGTATACATACTTATTTTCTGCCTTTCGCGGCTTGGCTTTTGCGGCAGTTTTGCGAGTAGTCTTATTCATGCGCGTAATTCGTCCCTATCTAACCAGTTTTCGTACGGCGATTCGCCCGGAAGCCGTATGTCGACGAAGTTGCAGCCATACCCCGTCGCCGGTGCTGCAACGCCAACTGAAGTCAACTAAATGACCTCGGATGGGGAACAGGAG
Organism: Gammaproteobacteria bacterium; assembly: GCA_041395725.1. Classification (NCBI taxonomy): domain Bacteria; kingdom Pseudomonadati; phylum Pseudomonadota; class Gammaproteobacteria; species Gammaproteobacteria bacterium. The sequence goes on from JAWKZW010000001.1 coordinate 3,055,396, forward strand.
GATAAAGCACCTGCCAAGCAAAATCCAGCTTTGAGAGGCATTGCCCCACGCAGCCCCATTCACCTGTTAGGGTAAGTCAGTTAGGTTTTCGCTCTCTCTATGCTATTCGTGTCCTGATGCCACGAGCAGGAGCTTAGAGCGGGGATTATGGGGCTACAGGCTGTTTGGTTTTCCAAGCAGATAAGTGGATTCGAAACCTGATTGGGAGGGGAGAGATCACTCTAAACTATTTTACTAGGACGGTGTTCGCGTTGTTGGATGAGTGCAATTTTGTAAATTTACTAATGCGTAATTGGAAGCTTTCTGCTCGTCGCTGACGTTCTTTAAGTTCAAACCAGTACTTGTAAGAAAGCATTAATATTCTCCAGCGGCTAGTTACACTTACTTGGATTCTCTCGTGAGTCGACTCCCCCGCCATAATTTGTGGTGCGCCGTCATAAAGCAATTCAGGCTTAGCGAGACTCATTAACCGCTTCATTGCTTGGTTCTGAGAATTTCGTAAGAGCAATACGGATTTTTTCTTACACAAAAATATGTTGGCGACCAAATGGAACCAGACAGCAAGCTGAAGTTCTGGGCTCTTAAGGCTCGAACTTAACCATAACCCATTGATTTCAAGCAAGTCATTGGGATCACTGTTTAAAGTAGAGTTTTTCTCCCTAACTGTGTCCGGAACAAATAACAAGCTTCTAAACGGCGGTTCCGACACTAGCATATATCCACCAACCAGGCGATTTTGTAGGAATACTCCCACTGTCCTGCACCTTTTAACATACTCAGCGGGAAGTTTTACGCCAACGTAATCATTGAATCTTAATAAAAAATATTCTAACTCTGACTTTTCCAAGATTTCTCTGAAATCCAACTTTTCCATTGTGTAGCCTTCGGGAAAAACATGCCAATCTCTTTTTTCATTCGACTGTATTGATTGGCGTGTCTAGAATTCAAAATAAGCTTTTCTTCTTTCCTTGCAGAAGTAGCGTAAAAAAGAATTAGCCCAATTAGAGTAATCCACTGAATGGAAGAGCTAAATAGTAGAGTGCTCGTGACCCACACAGCGATATACGAAGTATAGAAAGGATGTCTTACAAGTTTAAAGGGGCCATTTGTAATAAGCCTTCCTACGTTATCGCTAAATGCAAACTCTAGCTCTTTGGCAGTTTCGATTGCCCAAAAGAAAATAAAAAGCGCAAGAAGATATGCTCCTATAGCAAGGCTTTCTGCCCACAGCGGTTTCTTATGATTCAATAACATGAAATAAGTGCTCAGAACCTGTAAAGATACGAGAAAATCGTAAAGGAAGCTTAGCCACTTACTGGTATTTGACCGAATAACAAAGAAAAAGTACCTAGCCCAGATTAGTGAAAAAATAATGATTGTGTAGGTTATAGTGGCTAGTATCATTGCAAAATAAATCCTTTTGCTAAAGAGAAATAGATTGGTGCCGTTTAGTGCTTGGGTGTCCAGTACGATAAATGTAATGAGCAATGATCAAATTAATGAAGTGCTAATTTTCACTAAAAGAGCACGAGACCTTTAGCTATATTGACAGATTCCTTGGTTATTAAAAGAGTTGAGTAAAGATACCTATACAGATTATTGCAGGGATCACATGGAAGAATTCCGTGTGGCATTGCGAAGTGAGGCTTCTCGTGCTCTAACGAGTTGGCCCGCTAGAACAGCTGCTGTGTTGATGTTTATATCTACGGTGGTCACTTATGTTGATGCAATAGGTCGCGTTAATCCGTTTGCGACACTAACCCTATTTGCTTACGCGCTTCCGATAGGGATAATAGTTTTTTATCCGCTATTGAACCTATTAATTACTAATTTAAACAAAGCTGGTCCATTGGTAATGGATTTGTTGTGTGTTTCTGGGTTGGTTGGATTCTGCTTTACCCTCTTCGTATTGCTGCGCGGAGCGGCATCTGAGAGTGACCTGAATGATCTTTATTTAAACTTGCAAGGCCAAACTGCTTTTGTGTTAGCGATAAGTTCTGCCTTTGGGTACCACACTAGCTATTCGAAGACGTTTTATCGTAATACAGTTTTCATGCTCGCTACGGTATTAATGCTATATTGGTTAAATCTCGAATTCTTGGTGCTAAATAGACTTTTGATACTAGAAGGTTACTTTTTAGGCACGATTGCCAGTTGGGTTTTTCATGATGGTATCCGAACACGCTTCTACCTAAAATCAACAGATGCAGATATACGCCAGCACCTTTATAACCAGCTTTCCAAGGTTGTTTATCCTCATCAGCTAGAGCGCATAAAGCTGGGGGACGAGCTTGAAAGTACGATGCCGCTTAAAGAAGGGAAGGCGATCGTAAATGTTTTCGACGTTCAGAAATCCAGTGAGATTCGGCATGAGAGAACCCGGGAATTCTTTATGGGAGTGTTCCAGTCTTTTCTACAGATATGTATGCAAGGCTACGGGCATAATCCTTTGCGTTCGCGTGCTTTCCGGTTGAAGGAGACGGGGGACGGCTTTATCAGTGCCGTCGGTTACCCCTTCTTACCGATTGAATCCCGCTCTTTGGCAGATAGTGCTGTCTCCACTGCGCTGGATATGTTTCAGGCTTTTAATGAGGAGGTGGAGAAGTTCAACTACTCCAGGCCGATCAAAGCAGCGATGGGGCTGGCGTACAATTCGGTTCAGGGAACCTTCCAATCCGGGGGTATTCGTGCCTATGATTTGTTTGGGGATGCGCTTATCCAGGCAGCCAGATATGAAGAGTTGCGCAAGCACCCGCTGTTGATGAAATTGATCGCGGAGAGGGCCAAGAGCCTAAATCTAGAGCATTTTCATATTCTCATAATTCAGGAGGTCATATTCAACTCGCTCAGTCAGTCGTTTCGAGAGTTGTTTCAGGAAGTCGACTTGTGGGGGGATTATTTCGCCGGCCACAGCTTTCAGTCTCTACATGACAATGATGCTCGATACGTTTACTTCCACGTGCTTGAGTAGTGCAATTCCCCTCCATCGGCGGAAAAGAACTCTAACGCGTTGCGGGAAGCCGCGATCTTTCAGACTATGTGGGGTGCCCGGCAGCGCATCACTCCACTGCAGTCTTTAAAGGCTCTCCGCTTTCCCAGGCCAGTAAATTTTCTACCACAAGATTCCCCATGGCTGTGCGTGTCTCGACAGTGGCACTACCAATATGTGGGAGGAGTACTACGTTATTCAAGGACAGCAGTTCGTCCCGGATCCGCGGCTCGTTGCGATAAACGTCCAGGCCTGCTCGGGAAATGACACCGGACTGCAGTGCCTTAATCAAATCGTCTTCATTAACGCTTGTCCCTCTTCCTACATTGATAAAAGTTCCATTCGGTCCCAGTGCGGTGAGTATTTTAATATCGATGACGTTTTCAGTTTCTGCTCCGCCCGGTAGCATACACAGCAGAATGTCGACGTTTTCACACAGGCTCTCGAGATCCGGGTAATACTGGTATGGAACATTCTTTCTGTGGCGGTTGTGGTAAGCAATCTGAAGCTTGAATGTTTGTGCGCGCAAGGCGATGTCTTCGCCAATGCTGCCCAGACCGACTATGCCCAGTGTTTGGCCCGCCAGGCTCCGGCCCAGTGGGAATGCTCCCTCAATCCATGAGCCAGAGCGCACGTAATGATCGGCCTTTACCAGGTCTCGCTGAGTGGCCAGTATTAATGCCATGGCAATATCTGCCACGGCATCATTCAGTACAGTTGGTGTATTGGTTACAGAAATCTGCCGTGGCCTCGTGGTACTAAAATCAATGCCGTCAACACCTACGCCAAAACAGGAAATGATCTCCAGGTTGGGCAATTGGTAGATCAGCGGGCTAGTCTGCCAGGAGGCGGTAGCCACTGCCTTGCAGTGATTCTTGATCTGCTTGATCAGTTCGTGCTGATCTGCCTCTGTCAACTGCCAAAGTTTGTAAGTCTCAAACAGGTTGTCGAGCTTGGCGACAGTCTCGCTGTGGAATTCATTGGCAATTAAAAGGGGGGTTCTGGGCGAGGTTCTTTTCATAAATTTTATCGGGATTGTCGCTGTGTTTCTGGGTACGCCTGGTATGAACGTCTCTCGAGATTCGGCAACGCTACCAAATTACCGATCTGATATCCATATCCTGTTGCATGCCCCTCGTAATTTACGTAGATTGAATGTCCCTGTGCCTCAAGGTTTAGAGTCAGCTGTTGGCAGAATCTTTCAGCTCCAGAAAATTTGATATGGCTAATTCTATTGAAATGCAGCTAAGAAACCTGCCTTCTATCGATCGCATTTTGCGGGCGCGGGAATTGTCGAGCGAGGTGGGCAGATATGGTCACGAAGTCTTGCGCGAGTCAGCCAGGGGAGTCCTGGCTGATTTGCGGTCAAGCATGAGGGAGGGGCAGAATAAAAACAGATTGACTGCTGTTGCTAATCCACCGAGCGATTACACCGGATGGATAATCAAGGAAGTCTTGAAGCGGGCGGAGGCCAGCAGCCGGGCCTCCCTGATCCCTGTCTTTAATCTTACCGGTACAGTAATTCACACGAATCTCGGCCGTGCAGCCTTACCTGATGCGGCGATCGATGCCGTTACCGCCGTGGCTGGTCGACCGGTAAACCTCGAGTATGATCTCATGGCAGGAGGCCGGGGAGATCGGGAATCTCATGTGGAAAAGCTGATCTGTCAGCTTACAGGTGCTGAAGCGGCGACCGTGGTAAACAACAATGCGGCTGCTGTCGTGCTGGTCTTGACTGCATTGGCAGTCGGGCGGAATGTGTTGATTTCAAGAGGCGAACTGGTGGAAATCGGGGGAGCATTCCGAATCCCGGAGGTAATGGGGAGCGCCGGTTGTCGGCTCAAGGAGCTGGGAGCAACTAACAGGACTCATCTGTCTGACTATGCCCGGGCGATTGATGAAGAAACAGCACTGCTGATGAAGGTGCATACCAGCAACTACGAAATTCAGGGATTCGCAAAAGCGGTTCCCGAGACTGAGATTGCCACGCTTGCCCACCAGCACAAGCTGCCCTTCGTAGTGGATCTGGGTAGTGGTACATTGATTGACCTCAGCCGGTACGGTCTTCCCAGGGAGCCGACCGTGGCAGATTCTTTGGTGCAAGGGGCGGACCTGGTAACTTTTTCCGGTGACAAACTGCTCGGCGGTCCGCAGGCCGGCATTGTGGCTGGTAGGAAAGAGTTGATTGAGCGCCTTAAAAAATGTCCCCTGAAACGTGCTCTCAGGGTGGACAAGCTCACACTGGCGGCACTTGGTGCTGTCTTGCATTTATATAATAACCCGTCCACATTAGCTCAGAAATTGCCCATACTGCGAGATCTGACCCGGCCAGTCGAAGCCATTCAGGCAGCAGCGGAAGAGGTCCTGCCGGCGGTTGCCAGGTATCTGGGTAGCGATGCGACAGCCAGTATTGCCAGCTGTAAGAGCCAAATAGGCAGCGGCGCTTTGCCTGTGGATCTTCTGCCAAGTGTCGCGATTGAAATCAGGCCGGTAGCGGTCAGTGGGGCCGACGAGCAGCTGCAGAAGCTGGCTGTAAAATTTCGCTCCCTTCCCGTGCCCGTGGTTGGGAGGATTCACGACGGGCTTCTTATATTCGATCTGCGTTGCCTGCAGGACACTGAAGGGTTTTGTAGACAACTGCTCGCGGGCTAGGCGGATAGAGAAAGTATTTTTATAGCTGGCCCCTTTGATTTCATTTCATCGACGAAAATTATTCCCCGGCGCGTTCGTAATCAATAGCTTACTCAAAGGTTATTGATGTCTGGAACCCCGACTTAGCGGAAACGCCTGCTAAACCTTATTTTGTGGATCCCCTATACCAAGCCTGAAACTCAATAGTGACAGAGTCGAAGCGACAAGCATGAGCAGCAGCAGAGGGTAGACAGTGCCGTTGTAGATGATTGCTACCAGCTGGGCTGCTACCGAAGAGAGCCCCATCTGTAAAAAACCTGTCAATCCTGATGCACTTCCTGCGTGCCGCGGAAACTCATTGATCGCGCCAGCCTGAGCGTTTGGCAAGGTCAGGCCGTTACCGAATATAGCAATCGCAATGGGAAAGAACAGGAAGATCGGGTGGCTTAGCCCGCTAATCTGCAGGAGCAGTGTCAGGCCAATGCCAAGCAGGGAGATTTTCGAACCCAGATCAATGATACGGTAGATGCCCAGGTGTCCGCCGTAACGTCTGGACAAATAATTGCCGGCCATAAAGCCGGCTGGAATCATGACAAAGTAATAACCATACTCGGTTGCCGGGCGGTTTAGCACCGAGACCATGATTTCCGGTGCTGCCGAAATAAAACTGAAGAAAACCACTGAAACAAATGCCACACTGAATGCATAGCCGCGGAAAACTCCTGACTGCAGTAATGTCCGGAAAGTACCGAACATGCCGCTAACGCCTTCAAAAGGTGCTGGCTCCGCTAAAGTTTCCGGCAATCTCAGGTGCATGATCACCAACATCAGGGCGCTGAATACGGCGATAATCACGAAAACCGAGCGCCAGCCGAAAAGAGTCATTAGCTCTCCACCCAAAGCAGGAGACAGCATAGGGATGACCACCATAACCATGACGAGAGTAGAGATAATCTTTGCCGATTCCTGGGGGCCGTAAACATCCCGGACAATGGCTCTGGCGACCACCAGGCCAACTGCCCCTCCGAATGCCTGCACGATTCTTCCGAAAATAAGTAACTGGACGGTCGGGGCGATAAGGCAGAACAGAGATCCCAGCAGGGTAATAAAGGTGCCAATAATCAGAGTCGGTTTGCGGCCGAATCTATCGGAAATTGGACCGTAGACCAGGGTCGCGATAGCGATGGATAGCATGGAGAGGCTCAAGGTGAGCTGCGCGATGCCGGTGGATACGTCAAAGTCTTCCCGTATCACTGGAAGGGCTGGTAGCAGAATCTGCATGGACGCCGGCCCCAGTGCCGACGCGCCCGATAACAGGGCTATCATCCACAGGGATAACCGGGTGACAGTAGTTTGCATAGGAGTCTCTGGCTGCGCGGGCGCTATTCTATCAGCGTCCGGCCAAGAAAGTTAGTGACGGCTACTGACCGGTAAACCTTTCCAGGCTGGTCTGGGATCCGGACCTTGATTGAGACTGCATGATAACACTGGAGCCACGCAGCAGCGCCATTTGAGCCGAACTCATCTTGTAGCCCAGGTCGAACAGTTCGGAATGGAGTCCGCGGGCCAGTGAGCGGGCCTGGTCCTCCGTGGACTGGTCCGGGGTCGGAGTATGCGAGAAGCAGGCAATGATTTCGCCTCCCGGACTGAAAAGGCAGGCGGAGGGCGTCTCTGACGTGGTGACTTCGAGCCTGAACCCACCGGCGGCTTCGCGAAAGCGAGGGGAGCGATTTATTAATTCAGCGGTGTCGCGGGATAAGACCGTTTCGGTGTTGCCAGGATTGATTGGTAACGCGATGTCCAACCGTCGAAAGATTCCCGGATCGAGTCGCAGCGCCTCACGAAAAGACCCTATTGCAAATTCCTGTTGTTCCGTGACCCAGGCAGACGACGCTATGCGGGCATTGAGCCTGGCCTGCAGCAATACTTCCTGACGAGGCAGCAGATTCAGGGCCTGCTGGCCCAACCTTACGACATCGGCATGGCGGCCTTCCAAAGCGGCAATCTCTGTTGCGTAACTGAAATAGTAGCCTTCATTCAACAGGAAGGCGCCACTTAACCGGGCTTTTTCCAACAGGTGGGTCATGACACCGGTGCCCATCAGGCGAACAATGTCAGGTTCGATCCACTCAGGAATATGCACATCAAGCGGAGCGTAAGGACGCAGTCGATTAAGAAGCACAGTTTCGTCAGCAAACAGGGAGGCGGCCCGCCGGGCTGCCAGCCAGGCGGTGAGGCGTTGTCTATTGGCAGCTATTCTGCGGCGCGTGCGGTCGGCAAAGTCCAGCATGGCGGCGTCTTCCAGTTGAACCTGATACAGGGTCTCATTGGCCAGCATGTGTAATAAAGCGGCCACTGAGTCTTTCTGTGCATCGTCGGCGCTGAACGATCCGTTCCGATCCGGTTCTGCCAGTGCTGTAGAGGTCAGTGTTGCGGCCTGCTCACCCTGCCCGGCAAGGATAAGGAAACTGGCGCTGACCATCAGGTGTTCGGCACGGTTCATCACGGTCACAACCGGCACCTGATTTTCCCGCCAGAGCAGCATCGCATCCATGGCCTCCATGGCTTCTTCGAAGCGACCCTGGTTCATGGTCAGATAGAGTTTGTAAATCCACGGATCGGCTACGCTATCGGGATTAAGGAAGCGGGTCGCGCGATCCAGGAAACTTTCTGCTTCTTCCATTTGCAGCAGACTCAGCGCAACTTCCGAGGCATTGGTCAGGTAGACCGTGTCACCATCATTATCGGAGTTGGCGATATTTTCGTCCTCATCGATAGCGCGGTCGCAGGCAACTATATTTTCGTTTGGTTGTAAGCTGGCCAATTCAACAGCACACAGTGTGTTCCAGGCCCTGGCTCTTTCCCTCTTGTCGTCACTCGTAGACAGCACTTTGTTAGCGCTGGCGCGGGCGGCCTCAAACTGCCGCATTTTAACGAGAGGCCAACCCCGCAATGACTCGACGTCCTGACCGTAGATCTCCTCTATCTTGTCCAGATAGGCCAGGGCATTTTCCTGGTCACCCATGATCTGGTGGATAAAGGAAAGTTGCGATAACGTCAGGTAATGCCACTGAATATTTCCCGATGCCAGCGCGCGCCCCAGTGACTGGTAGTTGGTAAGCTCCTCAGCCCGCTTGAGGTGGAACAGGGCCCTGGGAAGATTCGCTTCGACTGTGTAGAGCACTTCAGCCAAAGCAAACTGGGCGGCAGGATTGTCGGGCTCGGCTCTTGCCCAGTTTTCGCTGAGCTCACGAGCCCGGACGTTTTCATTCAAGCGCAGGGCATCGCAGATAGCCAGCGCCTGAAGATCGGAGATGTCGCGCATGCCGAAGCAAAGAGGCAGCTGCGCCGGAGTAATCTGCAGGGCCTCCAGTTGCGCATCGATCCCGGTCTGGCCATTCTGCACGTTGCCACCGGTTTGAGCCTGCCCCAGCAGAAAAGGTGAGCTGGCAAGTAAAGTCATTCCCGCCAGCCATTGGCAGAAACGAGTTGCAGATAATCTGGCCTTGCCAGTCGCACAATCCCTTGGCATGTCTATCTCAGGGTGCTGCGAGCGAGGTTCTCCATTGGAGCCCGCATGCAATCCGCCAGCACCTTACGAAAATCCCCGACACCGGGCGCCAGTTCGACCCTGTGCTGCAGAATGTAGGGTGCCAGCACTTCAATGTCTTCGGCGCTGACATAATTTCTTCCATGTAAAGCCGCCCGGACCTGTAGCGCCGGCAGCATGAGTACCAGGCTGCGGGTGGAATTGCCCTGCATGACACGATCGTCCTCCCTGAGGCTGATGGAGAGATCCACCAGAGCAGTCTTGACGGCCTGGCTGATATGGACGTTTTCATCAATAGTATGCCTGGCCTTCAATACTTCGTCTCTGGTCACTGAATTGCTCTGTGAGCTCTTATCCCGCCGACTGCGCCAGGTCTGCAATACTTCAAGCTCGGCGTCCCGATCAATATGTTGCATGGCTATCTTGAAGAGAAAGCGATCAAGTTGAGGCGTGGGTAATGGGTAGGTGCCCACCAGGTCGAGCGGGTTCTGCGTGGCGATAACGAAAAACAGCTCATCCAGAGGGTAGGTGACGTTGTCGACAGTCACTTGTTTCTCACCCATGGCTTCCAGCATCGCCGACTGCACCTTAGGGGAGGTACGGTTTATTTCGTCTGCCAGCACAACGTGGGCAAAGATCGGGCCATGGCGGAAATGAAAAGCGTTGCTGTTGGCATCGAATACCGGTACGCCGGTAACGTCTGAGGGCAACAGGTCGGGGGTGAACTGAATGCGGCGAAAGGGCAGGATTCCATCACTGCCCGATGCATCGGGTGAGACTATGGTTTCACCCAGAGCCTTTGCGAGGGTCGTTTTGCCGGAGCCGGGGAAGTCTTCCAGTAAAACATGACCGTCTGCAACCAGAGCGATGATTGCCAGTTCAATGACGTCATCCCGTCCTAGTACCTGAAGACGGACATTGTTCAGCAGCTTCCTGAGCACCTCGACTGAGGCGCTTAGCTCGGCGTCTGCAGCAGATGTCACTGGCTGGTTAATGGCATCATCGTCCACCTTTGTGTCGGTGGCGGTATCACCTTGGCCACCCTGGTCAGGTTCCAGGTCCAGGTTCTCAGTGGCTGATTCGAGTGTCATCTCTTTCTCCATTGGTCAGACAGACTGCGTAGCCTGGTTCTCGGTTGTCTAGCGTGTGGCAACCCATGAATAAGGATTGATGGTGCCAAGTATCTTTTTCCAGCGAGTTACTTTTTTATCCAGCTGGCTAAGGATCTCATTGTTCGCAGCGCGCCAGTCATAGCGACTATCTGTCTCTGAAGAGGGTGCTTCGCCCAATGCCATGGCAAGATGCTGGCGGGTCGCTGTCACAAAGGTTGGTGCCAGGTCACTCATTCGTGCAGCAAAGGACTCACGGCTCTCCCCGGGGCGTCGGCGATATCCCAGTGCGGACAGCCGGTCCAGAATGGCCCGGTATCCCAGTTTGTAGAGATCCTGTCGGTGGTGCCCGCCAAAAACCCTCAGCCGAAAGAGTTTAACCCCATAGCCCCCGAGGATTACAGCGGCCAGAAGCAGATACAGAGAGTTGAGTGCTGCCTGCCAGGGGAATCCTGAGCCCTGTTCGGCAGCAAGAAAATCACCAAAAGAAGCCTCGTTACGGAGCATGTCACCCAGAAGCTGCTGCAGATTATTCTGGGGGTCGGTGGTCATGTCCACCAGGGTCTGCTGCGGCGCCGGATCGAGAATCACCCACCCATAATCCTCGAAATAGATCTCCGGCCAGGCATGGCCATGGATTGCCTGTACCAGCAGGGCAGATCCGCCGGCGCGGTTGCTGGCAGGAACTGAATATCCGATACCGACCCGGGCCGGTATCCCCAGGCTGCGGTACATGTAGGTCGCAGCAAAGGCAAAATGCATGCAATAGCCGGTCAGATCCCCAAACAGAAAAGAAGCCGCCGGATCGTCTTCGTAGGCGTGGGCGTTCTTCAGGCTGTAAATGCCGTTCTCATCAAGGTAGGTCTTTATAGTGAACGCCTTGGCAAAGGCGTCGTCAGCGTACTCGGGGCGCAGGCTGCTGATCAGTCGGGACGCCAGCTCGCCATAACGGGGGTCATCCGGCATCTGCAGGTATTCATTCCATACTTCAGGGGACCAGTCCGGGGCGCCGGTTTTCTGCCCGATCAGATCGTCGTAGGGAAAGTCTGGCGCCAGCGACACCACATCATAGGTGCGTTTGAAGCGCAGGTTATTGGGGTTAGGCGTGGCGGTATACTCGCTGGGTGTTTCCAGGCCAAAGGGCCTGCGGTGGGGGGTGAGCATGCCTACGCTGGTCCGCACCAGATCGCGGGACCTTTCGCTCAGCAACCCTTCTGCCACTTGAATTGATGAATTGGTGAAATTTTCCACCAGGTCCCGGTCCATATCGTCGCGTCCGGTTACATCCAGCAGGGAACCATTCCACTGGGAATAGGCAGTTTCCCTGAAGTAATAGGAACCATTGGCCGGATCATAGTCGTCCCTGAACAGCACAATAGCTACCGGTGCCTGCAGGTTGTCGGGGTTGTTTTCCCCGTCCCGGAACGGATTGTCGTCCTGTGCAGAACTGCCGGGTGACTCCGTACCGGTCAGCCCCAGGTCATCGGTATAACTCGGCGTAGGCAGGCCGAAAAATTGCACATAAGCGAGCAATGAGAAACATAACAGGCCCAGTATGCTGAAATGCCAGGGCAGGCGACGGTGGTTATTCTCCATCATCAGCAGGGCAGCCAGACACAGGACCGCTCCACATCCCATCGCCATGAGTATGGCTGAGGGATCCATGCCGCGCATCAGGGCGAAGTCGCCGATGAAATAGGGTCGGTGAATCATGCCGTTGCGATGGGCGGAAAGCGTAACAGTAAACGCGGTGGCAACAAACAGGATCTCCAGCACGGTTCCCCAGCTGTATCGCAGCGCGAAGGTTCTCAGGGCAGCAGTGATTGCCGCGCTGATAAACAACCACTTGGCGAACTCCCCTGCCTGATAGCTCACCAGCGGTGAGAGAATGCCTGCCACCAGCGAACTGCCGGTCAGCGAACTGCTGATCGAGAGTCCAGCCACTATAGCCAGTCCACACACCGCAAGAACCACCGGTGTTCTCGACTGTCTGAGGTGGGACTTAACGAGCAGATAATCGATGGCAAAACAGGCAGTGATGCAGCCGAGCGCAGCAGCGATGGAACCGCTCTCATTGGTGAGGGACAGGCTGAGGACCCAGTAGGCGGTGGCAATAATCAGTGCTCGGAAACTGGTCGGCAACAGAGATTGGCCTGTATGCCTTGGTTCTGTGATGAAGAATCTGTCAGACATGGCTAGATTTTCCGTAGGGTCTGGTCAAAACTCAGACCAGTTGCCCGGTCGACTACCAGGGTTGATTCTACTGACTGGCTGAGGCGGGTCAACAACTGGCCCAGCTCGATTTTGCCAGTCGCTGGTCTCTTTACAGCAGGGCTGTCAGGGTTTGATGCGGTGGAAGGCTCCGTGAACAACAGTCGCTTCCAGAGGCTGACTTTCTCCGGTTCATGAAAACCATCGGTGGCCAATACCAGTGAGAATTGTCCGCGGAAGCGACTGATCGTCTGATTCAGGGAATCGGTCCATGGTCCAGACTCGGCGGCGGCAAAAACGATGCAGTGGGATCCTGCCTGATTGCTGCTGTGGCGCAGAAAATTGTCCAGCCCGTAACTGAACGGTTCGTCCAGCGCCCGTGATGCCGCAATGGCAACCAGGGCTGATTCCCGGTCTTCACAAACAGTCTCGGAGCCATCTGCGCCGAACACCCAGTCATCGCCCAGTGCCCCGGACTCGATCGCTACCCGGGCTACAGCGGCCGCGGCTTCATCATTTTGGCTGGATAGCAGGTAGGCGACTGTGCGATTGCTCTGGAAGACGCTCTTTTCCGCCAGTCGCACATTGAGCTGCCGACTGCGGGCGTAGGTTTTCCACATGATATTACGGACGGAATCACCGGGAACGTAGGGTCTGATTTCCATCCGGTCCCCCTCCGGGTTGCCTCGCGAGCTTGGTATCCCATCTTCTGAGGTCAGCGACCGGAGTATCGGCAGCGCCTTTATGGTGTTGCTGCGTGGCAGCGCGATCAGCTCTACAGATTGGCTCTGACGCCAGGAGTAGCGACAGAACCCGAGTACATCGCTGACGGTGAACAACCGGGTCAGCTTTGATGTCTTGCACCGCTGTTGCGGAATTATTTCTTCCAGCAAGCGGTTGCTGTCAGATTCAGTGCGCAATCGGGTTAGCAGTTGGTCCGGGTAGACGACCTCCCAGGACAGTTTGATGAGCGGGAAGTACTTCAGGTCTGGCAGGCTGAACCCGGTTTCGTTAGGGAAGCCAGCTTCGAGCATGACAGGTTTGCGAGCATGGCCGGTAGCGTTGATTTGCTTGCGAATCCGCAATTGCTGAAGCAGCCCGCCAAAAATTACACAGAAGAGGCTGAACAGCAGAATGGCGACAGCGCAGATGCTCAGTGCGAAAACTACCAGGTCCATGGCTCCATAACCGAATACCTGCAGCGCCAGCAGGGTCAGAGTCAGGGCAATCACACCCTGGGTGGTCAGGGGGAAATGTTCCCGGAGTCGCTGCAACAAGGCAGCCACCGGGCGTAGGGCGTGGAAAGCGGGGGTCAACTGCATAAATGCGCGGTCAGCGGCTGGTGCCTTTTGTAGTGAGCATTGATTGCCAATGGTTACCTGAAACTGGCGCCTGATTAGTGTTCACGTTCTGTCGGTATAACCAGACACGTTCAATCGGGTTATTCTTACACGTCACTAACGTCACCACAAACTTTGCAATGGGCAGCATTCATGACCTTTAATACGATCAAGTATGAGATTTCAGACCGCATCCTCACCCTGTCACTGAACAGACCGGAACAAATGAATGCCTTCACCGTGGAAATGGCGGCTGAGTTGAGGGCTGCTTTCAATCGGGCGAGCGACGATGACGAGGTACGCGTTATCGTAGTTACGGGCGCGGGCAAAGCGTTCTGTGCGGGGATGGACCTGTCAGCAGAGGGTAATGTTTTTGGTCTCGATGAGAGTCTGGAGCCCGATCTGGGTACCCTGCAGGATCGCCTTAATGATCCTGAGATTGAGTCGGGGGTGAGAGACACCGGTGGCCAGTTGACCCTGGCGATCTTCGAATGCAAAAAGCCGGTAATTGCCGCTATCAATGGTGCAGCGGTTGGTATTGGGGCGACCATGACCTGTGCCATGGATATCCGGATAGCTTCCGAAACAGCCAGGATCGGCTTTGTATTCAATAAAATCGGGATCACTCCGGAGGCTTGTTCGACCTGGTTTCTGCCCCGGATCGTGGGCATGGCAACAGCGCTGGAATGGAATCTGACCGGTGCGATCCTGTCTGCCGATGAAGTCTGTCGCAAAGGATTCGTTACTGCGGTCTACCCCAAGGAGCAATTGCTGGATCAGGCCTATCAAATGGCGAGGCAGATTGCCCGCCACAGTCAAGTTGCCCTGGCTTTGACCCGACAGATGATGTACCGGAATTCGTCCGCGGCCCATCCACTCGAAGCGCACCGGGTGGACTCGCTGGCTATGTTCTACTGTAGCCAGGTCAGCGGCAAGGAGGGTGTGGCAGCGTTCCTGGAAAAGAGAGCGCCGGTGTTTTCCGATCGAGCCACGAAGGATATGCCGGCTTTTTATCCCTGGTGGTGAGCATCCAGCAGAGACCGGTGTCGACCGTGTCGCGCCCGTGGCGCCTCAGCAGTCGTCTGTCAGCCCGGCAGCACTTTTTAGGGCCACGCCAGTAAGGCGTCGGCCCAGCCAATCGGATAACGGCTCGGCTCCCAGTCGTTGGTAAAAATCGATGGCGGGCTGATTCCAGTCCAGAACTGACCACTCGAGTCGCGGACAGCCGCGGTCCACAGCGATGCGTGCCACATGTCGAAACAGCTGTCTGCCCAGGCCCAGGTTGCGCCAACTGGCACGTATGTAAATATCTTCCAGATAGAGCCCCGCCTGCCCGGTAAATGTTGAGAAGGTAGGATAGAACAGCGCATATCCCACCACGGCGGTATCGACTTCAGCGATTATAGCCATGGCTGCCGGATTGGAACCGAACAGGCTCTGTCGAAGAATCGGTCCGGTGGCAGTGACCTCATCCCCCAGCCGTTCGTAGTCCGCAAGCTCCCGGATCAATTCAATCAGTAACTCGCAGTCTTCAGGCGTGGCGGGTCGGATAGTCATCGGGGGTGGGCTGGTCAGCGCGGGCATCGAAATCCTCCAGATCCAATCGATTGCAGTGACACGGGCCGACAAAGGTAACAGAATAGGCTGGTCAGTTACAGCGGCGGGCAGTGGGCGAGTCGGCGGGATATCTCTGCCGGAGTATCAGGCAGCCCGAAATATGTTAAGTTACGTCATTGCGTCTGCGAACCCAAAGCAGGGCGTTTTTATAAAACAACAACACACACGGATCATTATCCCGACAGGGGCTTGCCATGACTTTAGCTACCATTGCTAACCTGCTGATATTTATTGCTGTTCTTGGTTTTCTGTTTCAACTGGGGCGCCAGAAAATTGGTTTATCCCGCAGAGTACTGGCCGGCCTGATTGCCGGTGCCGTTCTTGGTCTGTTTCTGCAGGTGGCTTACGGCGGCAGTACCGAAGTCATGCAGGGCACCCTCGAATGGACCAATGTTGTTGCCAATGGCTACGTGAATCTGCTGCGCATGATTATTATGCCGCTGATTCTCATTACCATGATCGCGGCCGTGCTCAGGGTCGAGGAGATCAAATCACTGGGTAAGATAGGAGGCTCGGTAGTTGGCCTGCTGATTCTCACGACCATGATCGCGGCTCTGGTCGGTATCGCCATGGCACTGCTGTTTGGACTGAACGCCGGCGAACTTGTCGCTGGCGCGCGGGAACTGGCGCGGGCGGAAGTGTTGCAGGCGCGGCAAGGCAGTGTCGCCGACATGAGCATTGCGGAATTGCTGGTGAGTTTCATTTCCACCAATATTTTTGCTGATCTGACTGACGCCCGCTCAACCTCAATAATCAGTGTGGTTGTTTTCGGGCTGATCTTTGGTATTGCTGCGCTGCTGGTGTGTGAAGAAACTCCGGAACGGGCAGACCCAATCAAGGGCTTTGTCGATACCACCCAGGCAGTGATCATGCGGCTGGTGAAGATCGTCATGGCATTGACTCCCTATGGAGTAGCCGCGTTGATGACCCGGGTAATTGCCACTTCTGATGGCCAGGCCATCCTCAATCTGATTGGATTTGTGGTGGCGTCCTACCTGGCGATTTTCATCATGTTTCTGGTGCATGCCCTGTTTGTCATTCTACTGGGCGTCAACCCTCGCAGCTATTTCCAGAAGGTCTGGCCGGTCTTGACCTTCGCTTTTGTCACCCGCAGCTCGGCAGCCACGATTCCGCTCACCATCCGGGCTCAGATCGAAGAGCTGAAAGTCCCGGCCCCCATTGCCAATATTGCCGCCTCATTCGGTGCCACCATCGGACAGAATGGCTGTGCCGGCATTTATCCGGCCATGCTGGCGGTCATGGTGGCACCCACCATGGGCGTGGCCATCGACTTAAGCTTTATCGCCAGCCTGGTGGTGATCATTGCCATCGGATCGTTTGGCATTGCCGGCGTTGGTGGCGGCGCGACAAATGCCGCCCTGGTAGTGCTGCCGGCGATGGGTTTCCCCGTAGAGATTGTGGCCTTGTTGATTTCGATTGAACCATTGATCGACATGGCAAGAACCGCCTTGAACGTAAATGGGGCGATTACTACCGGCATGATTACTTCCAGGCTGCTGGGAAGCAGTGTGACCAGTGAGGGTGCGGGAGCGGAGGCTGAATTACAGAGTCAGTCCTGAGGATTTTGGCAGCGGGCGCCGTCGCCTGGATCAGTCGGGCACCACCGGTGTCTGCTCAGGAGCGTACCGGCAACTTCTAGCCGCAGTTGGAGATAGGTGAAAATGAAGAGCAGAATGCCTCCTTGCTGGAATTTCAAAGCAACACGTTGCACAGGTATCCTGGCTGTCATGCTGGGGCTGGTCGCATGTGGTGAGCCCGCCCCCCAGGCACCTCCTCTCAGTTTTGAGGAACGCCTGCAGCAGCAATTGATCGAAGCACGGTCTGGCGATGTGATCGAGATTCCTGCCGGCATTCATCAGATGAGCCGCAGTCTTTCTCTGACGGTTCCCGGCGTCACAATCCGTGGCCAGGGCATGGATCAGTCAGTCCTGTCCTTCAAGAACCAGTTGCAGGGAGCCGAGGGACTGCTGGTCAGTGGCGATGATTTTGTCATAGCTGACCTGGCGATTGAGGACACGATCGGCGACGCACTGAAGATCAATGAAAGTAACAAAGTGACGGTAAGCAGGGTGAGGACCGAGTGGACAGGCGGACCTTCTGAATCCAACGGTGCTTATGGCATCTACCCGGTCCAGAGCAGCAATGTGCTGATTGACGGGGCTGTGGCCATTGGTGCTTCAGATGCCGGTATCTACGTGGGCCAGTCAACCAACATCATAGTCCGTAATTCCCGAGCCGAGAATAACGTGGCGGGAATCGAAATAGAAAATTCCACCTTTGCTGATGTACACGATAACGTGGCCACGAACAACACCGGTGGGATACTGGTGTTCGATCTGCCGGATCTGCCAGTTCAAGGCGGGCGCAATACGCGCGTTTTCAATAATCGGATAAGCACCAACAATACAGGCAATTTTGCGCCTGCAGGTAATATCGTCGGTACGGTGCCGGCAGGAACCGGCCTGATGGTGCTGGCTAATGACAATATAGAGATATTCGACAACCAGTTCGAGGGTAATAACAGCGCCAATGTCATGATAGTCAGCTATCACATCACCGGCCTGGGCATTGAAGACCCCGATTATGACCCTTATCCGGAGCAGATTTATCTGCATGGCAACAGCTTCGCAGGCGGCGGGATGAGTCCTGACTCCGAACCATTGAAGGCTCTGCAGGCCGCCACCGGGCAGCCGGTACCGGATGTGGTCTGGGACGGGACAGTTGTCGAGGGACGTTCTGCGCAGGACATTCTGTGCCTGCAGGACAACGGCGAGGTCGGATTCGTCAACCTGGATGCAGCCAATGGGTTTGCAGCGCCGTCTTTTGATCCGGCTGCCCATGAATGCTCAATGCCGAGCTTGTCCAGAATTGAGTTTTAGGCTTTAACGAAGCAGGTGGTTTGTCCTATGTTTCGGAACCTGGCGATGGTCATTGTCCTGCTGTTTCTGCAAGCCTGCAGTAAAGATGGCCCGGTTTTTCATGCCACTGAAAATCCTTTGCGATTGTCGGAATGGAAGCTGCTCACGGTTGCTGACAATCGGATCGCACCTGCGGCTGAAACACTGGTATTCAAACCCCTCAATACGCTGTTTACCGACTATGCTCACAAGCTGCGTACCATGTGGATACCGGCCGGCGCCGAGGTCGAGCTCGTCAACGGCCGTTTCGAGTACCCGGTGGGGACTGTTTTAAGCAAGACGTTCTACTATCCATTGCACGCAAGTGACGACCTTCTCCTTAGTCAGGATTCCGGCGAGCGGATTGAGTTGGAGGCTGATCAGCACAGGCTGCTGGAGACGCGCCTTCTGGTGCGTCGTGAGGCGGGTTGGGAGGCCTTCCCCTATGTCTGGAATGACGAGCAGACGGAAGCGTTCCTGCGGGTAGCGGGTGCCAGTCTCCCGGTCTCGTTGCGGGGAGAGTCCGGAACGCAGCACTTCACCTATTTTGTACCAAATGAAAATCAGTGCTCTGGCTGTCATACCCGGGTGCATCCCGACGGGGGCTGGAGCCGCTGGGTGCTGTGGCTCACCAGCTCAATTATCCTCTGGGGCCAGCGCTCACGGGCACAGACAGCGAGCAGGAAAGGGGTACTGTTCTGGCCGCGATGCGGGAGCGAGGCTGGTTGCGAGCCAGTTTTGTGCCAGAACCCATTCCGGCCTGGCGAGATGAGTCGGTGTCACTGGCTGAGCGGGCCGCGGCATATCTGGATATGAATTGTGGGCACTGTCATAACCCCTATGGGGCCGCCGATACGTCGGCATTGTTACTGGATGGTTACACCAGGACCCCCAGACAGATGGGATTATGCAAACCGCCGGTCGCCGCTGGCGGCGGCGCCGGGGATCGGCTGTTCGGTATAGTGCCAGGCGAACCTGAACAGTCTATTCTTCTGTACCGGATGCAATCCGTTGAACCCGATGAAATGATGCCCGAACTGGGAAGGTCACTGGTTCACGAAGAAGGTCTTGACCTGATCCGGGCCTGGATCGAGGCTCTGGAAGGCAGTTGCGGCTGATCAGGTAAAGGTTCCCTGGGTCGAAATCAGGTTTCGATGTAGCCTCGGGATTCGATGCTGATTACGGTAGTGACGGAATTGGCGATGAAGCAGTGCTTATGGGCGGCCTCGTGCAGAGCTTCGGCGGCACCCGTGTCGAGTTTCTTATGGCCTGTAAAGGTTACCCTGGGACGCAGCACTACCCGGGTAATAGCCATGCGTCCGCCTGCATTTTTTTCCATCAAGCCTTCCGCTTCGTCCTCGTAACTCTCGATCCGGTAACCCTGTCTGGCAGCAAAGTGCAGAAAAAACAGCATGTGGCAGGATGAAAGGGACGCCACAAAGGCCTGCTCGGGATCGACATTTGCCGCCTCAGACCAGGGTGCGGGGACGATGGCGGGTGCCGCCGTGGCATCAATCGTCTGCCCTCCCTCGAATTGCCACTGGTGAACCCGGGAATATTGGTTGGTAAGAAAATCAGGTCCGGCGTTGACCCAGCTTACCCGCGCTCGGTAGAGGGACATGGTTTCAACTCCTTGGCGGCAGGCCATGCACCATAGTCAGAAACCGGGTATCGGTACCAGACCGGCGATGTTCTGACAGAGCCTGGTAGTCCGGGTCCTGCCACCAGGCTCTGGCTGCCGCTTCGGAGGGAAACTTCAGGATGATCACTCGGCCCTCGAGTGGCGCGGAGCCTTCCATTGTCTCGATGCTGTCATCGAAGGTGATCAGTTCGCCAGCGTGTTTTTTGAGCAATGGGAAAAAGCCCTTCTCATAGTGTCTGTATTCCTGACTGTTCTCTATAACGAGGTTGGCCACGAAATAAGTCGGAGCATCTGTCATGGCAGGTCACCTGTGTCCTTGCTTAGTTTTTCCAAATATCCGAGGATTGAGTGCTGCAATCCCTAGCAGTTTCCAGCGACGCCCGACGCGTCTCATTTCACGATTTATTGAACAACGGCCGGTGATTGCAAGCCGGGCAGGTTTTCAATCGCGTTCTATTGCCATCGCCACGCCTTGCCCGCCACCGATGCAAAGAGTTGCCAGTCCCCTGGCCGCGTCCCGTTTGATCATCTCGTGCAGCAGGGTTACCAGCACCCGGCAGCCGGAGGCGCCGATCGGGTGACCCAGTGCGATAGCGCCGCCGTTGACATTAACCCTGTCCGTGTTCCAGCCCAGCTCACGGTTGACAGCAATAGCCTGAGCAGCAAAAGCCTCGTTTGCCTCGATCAGTTCCAGATCATCCAGTGTCCAGCCGGCTGCAGCAAGGCAATTACGGGTGGCAGACACCGGCCCTATGCCCATGATCCTGGGGTCTACGCCCGCGCTGGTGGCGGCTTTTATTTTTGCCAGAGGCTTCAGACCCAGCGCGTTAGCTCTGGAAGCGCTGCAAAGTATGACGGCAGCGGCACCGTCATTGATGCCGGAGGCGTTTCCAGCCGTGACGCTGCCGTCTTTTTTGAACACCGGTCGAAGGCTGCTCAACCCGTCAGCTGTCGTGTCCGGCCTGGGTCCTTCATCGACTTTGAAAATCAGCTCATCACCGCGACGCTGGGGTACAGCTATGGGGAAAATCTCGTCGGCAAATTTCTGATTGCTCTGGGCGGCCGCCGCTTTCTGCTGGGAGGCTGCTGCGAAGCTGTCCTGTTCAGCCCTTGATATGCTGTATTTCTCTGCCAGGTTTTCAGCAGTGATGCCCATGTGTATGTCGTGAAAGGCATCCCAGAGTCCATCTGTCAGCATCGTGTCGATTGCCTGCCAATGACCCATTTTCTGGCCATTACGGGAGTTGGGCAGGAGATGCGCCGATTGGCTCATGCTTTCCATGCCACCGGCCAGGATCATAGCCGCGTCGCCGACCCGGATGGCATTGGCCGCCAGGTGCACTGCCTTGAGGCCAGAACCGCAGACCTTGTTGATGGTCAGAGCCGGTATTGATTCGCCAAGCCCGGAGCGAATGGCTGCCTGTCGGGCTGTGTTCTGCCCGCAGCCGGCGGTCAGTACCTGACCCAGGATGACTTCTTCAATCATCGTGGGTTCCACGCCGTATGCGGCAAGGATCTGCGGGATCAGCTGACTGGCGATGTCGGTAGCGCTGAGGCTGGCGAGCGAGCCATTAAAAGTTCCAATTGCACTGCGCCCTGCGGCAACTATGACTACCTCTTCCATCAGCGGTTGGCCCGATTGTCGATCAGTTCCTGAACAACGGCCGGATCAGCCAGAGTGCTTGTATCTCCGAGATTGTCCAGCTCGTTGGCAGCGATTTTCCGCAGTATCCGGCGCATGATTTTTCCAGACCGGGTTTTGGGGAGGCCCGGAGCAAACTGTATATGTTCCGGTTTGGCAAATGCACCGATTTCTGTTGCCACGTACTGTACCAGTTCGGTGTGCAGATCGTCTGAATCCTGCACTCCCGCCATAGGAGTGACATAGGCGTAGATAGCCTGACCCTTGATGGCATGAGGAAATCCCACCACGGCGGCTTCTGCCACTTTGGGGTGCAGTACCAGGGCGCTTTCAATTTCGGCCGTGCCCAGGCGGTGACCGGAAACGTTGATCACATCATCGACCCGGCCCGTTACCCAGTAATAACCGTCCTCGTCGCGCAGGGCACTGTCCCCAGTGAAGTAATAGCCTTTGAAGGCTGAAAAATAGGTGTCCACACAACGCTGGTGGTCACCATAAACCGAGCGAATCTGGCTCGGCCAGCTCTGGCATAACACCAGGTTGCCCTCCGCCTTGCCTTGCAGTTCATTGCCCTCAGCATCCAGCAGGGCAGGACGAACACCGAAAAACGGCAGGCTCGCGGAGCCGGGCTTTAAAGCGGTTACGCCTGGAATTGGCGTAATCATGATGACGCCGGTTTCCGTCTGCCACCAGGTGTCTACGATAGGGCAGGCTTCGTTGCCAACCACATGGTAATACCACTCCCAGGCTTCGGGATTGATCGGCTCACCTACAGTCCCCAGCAGGCGTAAAGAGGCGCGGGAAGTTCGGGTCACCGGGTCGTTGCCTGAGGCCATCAGTGCCCTGATAGCCGTCGGGGCAGTATAGAAGATGTTCACTTCATGTTTGTCAATGATCTCCCAGAAACGGGAGACGGTCGGGTAGGTTGGGACGCCTTCGAACATCAGGGTGATGGCACCGTTGGCCAGCGGGCCATAAATGATGTACGAGTGGCCGGTTACCCAGCCAACGTCGGCAGTGCACCAGTAGATATCCCCGTCGTGATAGTCAAAAACATACTTGTGAGTGATTGCAGCGCCCAGCAGGTAGCCAGCCGTGGTATGCAGCACGCCTTTAGGTTTGCCGGTAGAGCCGGAAGTATAGAGAATAAACAAAGGATCCTCTGCATCCATGATCTCAGCCGGGCAATCGGGATCGGCGTGATCGATGGCGTTGTAGTAGCAGACATCCCGTACGTCATGCCAGGGGACCTGTGCATTGGTGCGGCGCACGACGAACACAGTGTGGACGTCAGGGCAGTTCTGCAACGCTGCATCCACGTTTTCCTTCAGCGGGATTATCCGTCCGCCCCGTACGCCCTGATCAGCAGTGATGACTGTCTGGCAATCGGAATCGAGAATGCGATCCTTGAGCGACTCCGGTGAAAAGCCACCGAAAACCACCGAATGAATGGCCCCGATGCGGGCACAGGCAAGCATTGCATAGGCCGCTTCAGGAATCATAGGCATGTAAATACAGACGCGGTCGCCTTTTTTGACACCGCGTGCCTTCATTGCATTCGCAAATTTACACACCTGCTGATGAAGCTCTTCGTAGCTTATTTTCCTGTCCTGGTCGGGTTCGTCGCCCTCCCAGATAATGGCGGTCTGCTTGGCTCGTTTTTCCAGGTGCCGGTCCACGCAGTTATAGCAGACGTTGAGCTTTCCGCCAGCGAACCAGCTGGTTTCTGCCGCGCCAAAATCTCCCACGTAGACGTCTTTCCAGGGCTGGTGCCAGTGCAGAAAGTTGCCCGCCTGCTCGGCCCAGAATTCCTCGGGGTTTTCCAGGGAACGCTGGTACATCTCCTGGTACTCGGCTTGGGAAAGCAGGCTTCTGGAAGCGGCCTGTTTACTGACCGGATAGACTTTATGTTCCGACATGGTGTTAATTCCTGTGGCGTGATCCTTGTTGGTGTTGAATGATAACGGTAACTGGCTGGTGGGGCCAAAACAGGCCCTGACTGTTTTCTATCTCAGCAGTGTCAGACGTACATTGTCAATAAGTCGAGACTTCCCCAGGTACGCAGCCGCCAGAATAGCCAGTTTCGAGTCCGAGGCGGAAGCCGGGCGCAGTGTTTCGCCGTGGCAGATGGAGAAGTAATCGGGTTGCAGTCCAGCTTCCTGAAGCTGCTGACGGGCAGCACTTTCGAGTTTGCGGAAATCAAGCTCTCCGGCCTTGATAGCGTCGCCGGTGGCTACTAATGTGCGATAAAGCGCCGGGGCTTTCTGGCGCTCTTCAAGGATCAGGTAGTTGTTCCGAGAGCTCATGGCCAGCCCATCCGTTTCTCGCACGGTCTCCACACCCACGAGTTCCACCGGAAACAGCAGGTCTTCAACCATTTTCTGAATAATCAGGAATTGCTGATAATCCTTAAGCCCAAAATACGCCCGGTCAGGCTGGCACAGGTTAAACAGTTTGCTTACCACCGTGGTTACGCCATCAAAATGCCCGGGGCGACTTTTGCCACAATGGTCCCGGCCAAGCTCCGGCACGCTTACCAGGGTCTGAGCCTGTAAACCCTGGGGATACACTTCCCGCGCAGCAGGATGGAACAGGCAGTCGCACTGATACTCCTCAAGTTTTGTCCTGTCTTCCTCCAGGGTTCGTGGATAGGCGTCCAGATCCTCAGCAGGGCCAAACTGCATCGGATTGACAAAGATACTGCAGACTACCCAGTCGACTTCCTGCCGTGCTGCCGTGACAAGCTGCAGATGGCCAGCGTGCAGATTGCCCATGGTGGGAACCAGGCCAAGCACTTTTCCCTGGCTTCGCAGGTCCCGAATCGTTGCCTTCAATTCGGCGATGGATGAGATACAGCGCATAGTGGTTTCTGGTCGCCGGGGTTATTCGAACCAGTGTTGCCTGGCCGGAAATTCTCCTTGTTTGACTGCCGCCACATAGGCCTCAATGGCACCTGGAATTCCGTTGACAGATTCGGGCAGGAAATTTTTGACGAATTTGGGGGTGATGGGAGAAATGCCCAGCACGTCGTGGAGCACCATCACCTGACCGGTGGTGTCAGGCCCGGCGCCGATACCGATAACGGGAATTTCCAGTGACCCGGTGATGGTCGCCGCCAGGGATCTGGGCACGCACTCCAGCAACAGCACACTGGCACCTGCGTCCTGCAGCACGCGGGCTTCATCAATAATCAGCTGGGCCTGCTCTGTATCACGACCCTGCACGTGGTAGCCGCCGATGCGGTTGATTGACTGGGGCGTCAGTCCCATGTGTGCGCAGACTGGAATACCGCGCTGGGCCAGCAGTCTGGTTGTGTTGCCTATCCAGCCTCCACCTTCCAGCTTGACTATCTGGGCTCCCGCACGCATGAGGGCCGCCGCGTTTTCAAGTGTCTGCGACTCCGAGGCGTAGCTCATGAACGGTAGATCACCCATCAATAGAGCGCCGCGATTACCCCGTTTCACGCATTCCATGTGGTAGATCATGTCTGTCATGGTAACCGGCAGAGTACTGTCATGGCCCTGTAATACCATTCCGAGCGAGTCGCCCACCAGGATCACTTCGACGCCGGCTGCACTGACAATGCCGGCAAAATTAGCGTCGTAAGCGGTCAGGCAGGCGAATTTTTCACCCCGGTCCCGAAGATCAATCAGGGTTTTGAGGGTTACGGCCTTGGTCGAGGTATGTTGGCTCACTGGCTTGTCCTGTTACAGGCTGACCGACCCTGGCTAGTGGATGGCTACAGCAGGGTCGGCTTCGGGTTGTAGTAATGAGTACCGCTGGGCAACGTCAGAATGTAATCTACCAATTGTTGATAGTCGCTGTCATTTCCTACCAGATCGATCTGGGCGCTGTTGACGATTAACAGAGGAGAGGTGTCAAAGTAGTGGAAAAATTCTGTGTAGGCATCATTCAATTGTTCGAGGTAACTGCGTTCGATGTACTGCTCTGACGGAATGCCGCGACGCTGGATGCGTTGCAGAAGGATTTCCGTTGGTGCCTGCAGGTAAATAACCAGCTCCGGTACGGGAGCGTCGAGAGTCAGGTGCTGGTAGACGTTTTCATAAATCCGGTATTCATCAGCATCAAGGGTCTGGCGGGCGAACAGGCGATCCTTTTCAATCAGAAAATCGGCGACCCGTACAGCGCTGAACAGATCATCCTGGCGCAGCTCTTGAATCTGCTGGGCGCGCTGGAACAGGAAAAACAGTTGAGTAGCCAGTGCATGCTGGCGTCGATCCTGGTAGAACCGGTCGAGGAAGGGGTTTTCCTCGCTTTTCTCAAGCAGTACTTCGTAGTTGAAGGACGAGGCCAGTCGCTTGCAGAGGCTTGTTTTGCCAACTCCAATGGGGCCTTCCACGGCAATGTATCCTGGTACCTTTTTGCCGGCCCTGATATCCGGTGTCACTGTTCTGTTCCCGGGCGTTTGCGGCGGGGACGTCGGCGAGTGCTTCGGCCTCCACCCAGGGTGTTGATCATGGCCGACTGTTGTGCAGAGTCGAGCAATTGAAATTCAGTCCACCACTGTCCCAGGCCCCCTAGATCCTCCCCGGACTCTTCCCGCAGCAACAGGAAGTCGTAGGCTGCCCGGAACCGGGGATGTTCATAGGCGCCAAGAACACTGCGCTTGTTACGGCGCTGGAAGCGCAATTGCAATTCCCAGATTTCCCGCATGGCGATAGTAAAGCGTTTTGGAATGGCGGTGTGCTTCAGTTGCTCACCAATCACCTGATTTGAAAGCTGCTGAAATTCCTGGATGCCAGGGGTGCTGGCGGCCAAGGATTGGCCAAGCCGATCCCGTAGCACAGGCCAGAGCAGGGCCGCAAACAGGAACGCCGGGGTTACGGACTTGTCTTCTGCCAATCTCTGATCCGTGTTTCTGAGAGCCAGCCTGACTAACTCGTTCTCCGGCCGGTCGGATTGATCAAGGCATTTCAGAGTCGCGGGAAAAAGATAATGGCCAAACCGGAACTGCTGTAACAGGGCAAAAGTCTTTTCTCCATAACCGGCGCTCAATAACTTCAGAGTTTCATCGAATAAGCGTGCCGGTGCCACGGATTCCAGCATGTCGGCGAGTTCATCGATGGGTTCGCGGGTTTTTTCTTCGATCGCAAAATCCAGTTTGGCAGCGAACCGAATGGCCCTGAGCATTCTCACAGGGTCTTCTTTGTAGCGTGTGGCCGGGTTGCCAATAATACGGATCAGACGGTTTTCAATGTCTTCCAGGCCAGTGCTGAAATCAAGAATGAGGAAGTCGCGAATGGTGTAGTACAGTGCGTTGACGGTGAAATCGCGTCTTACTGCATCTTCGTTGATATCCCCGTAGACATTATCTCTGAGAATCATCCCGGAGCTGGAATGGGCTGAATCGAGATTTTTAAGCGCCTGTCGACTCTTTCCCCGCTCAATCCGGTCAGGCTGATGATGTGCCCTGAAGGTCGTGACCTCTATGATTTCGCGACCAAAGCGGATGTGTACAATCTTGAATCGTCGACCAATTATGCGGGCATTACGGAACAGATCTTTGAGTTCCTCCGGCGTTGCATTGGTGGCAACGTCAAAATCCTTTGGCTTATTACCAAGCAATATATCTCTGACGCCGCCACCCACGAGAAACGCCTGGAACCCTTCGGAATCCAGTTTGTACAGGACCTTCAGCGCGTTCGGCGAGATATTCTTGCGAGAAACCGAGTGTCTGTCCCGGGGAATGAGGGTGACATTGTCTGCATCCAGGTCAGCCAGCAGGGGATCTTCGGTTAAGAGGTGAGTGGGCGATGCCGGATAACCACTTCCGTCGGCTGAGCTGTCGCTACCGGATTTCATGGTGAGTGATTTAAAAAATTTACTTAGCATCCTTGGCGAAATCTGAGTAATTACAGGCTGAGTGAGACTCTTGTCTGGCGCGGACAGAAAAACTCTCTACACGGACAAGGAACGGCATGATACACCGACCAGCGCCAAAATAGCAGCGTATTCAAGGAGGCATAGCGAGGAAAGGAAGAAATACCGAGGGGGTGATCTACACCCCCCAAGGAAGGTAACGTTATATTATTGTTATTGTTATCAACTTATTTTTATTGTTGTTTCGGGGGAGCCTATATCCGGCTTTACCCAAGCGTTTAAGACGGTATTTCTAGAGAAGCAAGAAAATGATTACTTCCTAAACTACTAAAAACCCGAACCTTGTTTTTATTGATGCACTAACCTTAGTTAAACAACTCAGTAATGCGATTTTTGTTCTTATTCAGTGGTTATTATTATTGTTTCTTATTATTGTCACCGTGTATAAAAGCAGAAACCGTGCCAGTTTTCAAAATTCAAGGCTTTACAACAACATAAGTGTGATCTCCCTAACAGCGCAAACTCTGTTTGTAACTGTTTGTTACCAATTCGGCCGGAAAGTGTGTGTAGAAAGGTAGCGGTAACACTTTGAGTTACAGTGTTTTCGCGAGATCTATGCCAATCAACATCGGCACCCAGGTAATCCGGCGAGCTATATGGTGGCTCCCTGAGTTAGTGTCAACAGGCCCTAGCCAGCCTGCTTTTTCTTTCGGGGGAGGCCAAATCTCTGGCGCCGTTCCCACAGGCATTTTCGACTTATTCCCAGCTTCTTGGCTAACTGAGTCTCGGTCATGCTGTCCTGGTGTTCCAGTACAAAGCGCTGGAAGTAGTCTTCCAGGGACAGCTCTTCGCTGGCTTCGCTACCGGTAATCGCTGCTTCCGGATCGTTATCGGGTCCGGCGGCTGCGCTATGCCGGCCCGCAGTATCCGTGTCTATCGCCAGCAGGTCGGTGGTGATTTGATCAGTCTCGGCCAGCACCACCGCTCTTTCTATGGCATTCTCCAGTTCCCGCACGTTTCCTGGCCAGGGATACTTCTGTATTGCCTCGCGTGCTTCCTGGTTGAATTGAAGACGGGGGGTCTTGAGGCGTGTACAGGTTCGTTGCAGGATGGCTTCGGCAAGTTTCTGGATATCCTCTTCGCGGTCCCGTAAGGGCGGGATCAACAGTGCCATCACGTTAATTCGATAATACAGATCTTCGCGAAAGTCCCCTTCGTTGACCAGTTGTTTTAAATCCCGATGAGTAGCCGCAACCAGTCGCACGTCCACTTTTCTGGATTGAACAGAGCCGACCTTACGGATCTCGTTTTCCTGCAGAACCCGGAGCAGGCGCGCCTGCGCTTCAAGCGGCAGCTCACCAATCTCATCTAAAAACAGGGTGCTGCCATTGGCTGCTTCGACCAGGCCGGTTCGGGTGGATGTCGCACCGGTAAAGGCGCCTTTCTCATGTCCGAACAGCTCAGATTCGATGAGGTTTTCCGGGATTGCTGCACAGTTGACCGAAATCATGTCTTCCTGGCGACGCCCGCTAAGCTTATGGATCGCCTGGGCCACCAGCTCCTTGCCGGTGCCGGATTCACCGTTGATAAGTACGGTGGAGTCTGTCATGGCGACCTTGCGGATACGCCTGAAAAGCTCCTGCATTGGGGGGCAATTGCCGATCATGCCGGGAATTATTGGCTCGTCAGTGCCCACCTCAGTCAGCTGCGGAGTGCCGGGTCCGGGTTTCGGTTCTACTTGCTTGCGCTCGCGAATGATGCGCGCGACTGTTTCGATGATTTCACTGTGCTCGAACGGTTTGGCGATATAGTCCACTGCGCCCATTTTCATTGAGTCAACAGCGGAACGCAGGCTCGAGTAACTGGTCATGATCAGCACTGGTGTGCGGGTTGCCTTAATGAGGTCGGTACCTGGGGCGCCAGGCAAGCGTAAATCACTGATGATGACGTCAAAATTATCCATGTCGAACCGCTCCACGGAATCCTTGACGGATTCAGCCTCGGAGACTTCGTAATCATGGCGCTCCAGTAGCCGCCGCAGGGCAGTCCTGATCACTGGTTCGTCCTCTACTACTAATATCTGATATCCGCTGGCCATGCTGGAAAACTTCTCAGTTCCTGGTCACTATCCGAGGTCGGTGCTGGTAATCCGGTCAGTTGAAGAAACTGTATCCGGAGCTGAATAATTCTGGGCTGGAAGGGTTATCTCTACCCGTGTACCCCTGCCGGTCTCTCGCTGGGCAGGACTGATTATATCAATATTGCCAGCTAAATCTTCCACAATACTGTAGACAAGGGAAAGTCCGAGGCCGGTGCCTTTGCCGGGCTCTTTAGTAGTAAAAAATGGATCGAAAACACGGTCCCGCACCGCGGAGGGGATACCGACACCTTCATCTTCAACAACGATTTTCACTTTATTGCCGATCTCGGTACTGCAGACCCATACTGTCGTCTGCGGGTGGCTGGCATCACGACTGTTGTTAATGAGGTTAAGCAACACCTGCAGAAGGCGTTGAAAATCGCCTCGAATCTGGATATCTGACGGGCAGTCAATTTTGTAATTTACAGCTTTGGCCTGCTTGTCGAGAGAGATCAGGGTTATCGCCTCATCAATGCAATCGCGAACCCGGAAAAGTTCCGCGGTAGAGTTGTCCGCGGGCCGCCCGGCATGAGCAAAGTTAACCAGAGATTGAACGATTTTAGATGTGCGTTCAGTCTGTTCAATAATCTGCCGCGCCATGTGGCGCAGCTCTTCGTCCTCGTACTCATCTCGGATATTCTGTGCCAGACAGGCGATACCCGTGATCGGGTTTCCGATCTCGTGTGCCACACCGGCGGCCAATCTTCCGATGGAGGCCAGTCTTTCGCTGTGAGTCAGGCTGGCTTCGAGGATTTCGGTTTCGGTTACATCTTCGATCAGGAGCAGAATTCCTTTATCTCCTGTTTTTTCGGCCTGGCCCTGGTCAATCAGGGATTTGTGCAGGTTCACGGTTCTTTTTTTATCATTGAGTTCAAAACCTTGCTTGTAAAGGTGCGTGTAGTTGCTTTGCACGAAGTTATGCAGGAGTGAGAGCCATGGTTCTTCCAGGTCGGTAAGGCATGTATTCCGGATTCGTTCTCCGTTGATAGAGGTCATTTTTTCAATAGCCCGATTCCAGAGAATAATTCTCTCTTTGGAGTCCAGTTCGCAGACCCCAAGGGGCAGGTTTAACAGTATCTCTTTCTGATGCTGTTTCAGTGCCTTTATTTCCGTAACCATTTCCTGAAGCTTGTCGGTACTCCTGGTCCCGAGGGCGATTGGTTTTGATGAGCCCGCGCCTGGATCACGACGCTGATATACCCAGGACACAATGATTACGACCAGAATGCCCAGGGTAAAAATTTCCAGCAGGGGGCCGTCAGGCACACTGGGAACGAAGGATAGCATCAATACCAGAGCAGCAATCAGCGCGATAGAAATGATTAGTGGGCGAGGTAAAAACAAACCAGAATCCTAGCTGGAAGGAGTATGTTGGGGAATAGTAGCCAACTTGGGCACGTTCTGTATATGCCAGTTGCTGATCGCCCAGTCGAGCTGCTCGCTTATGCTAAGCTGATGATGCTTCGGAGGGGGGCTCAAGCCAAGAAATCGTATCGCCGCATGCAGAATGGAATTTCTTTCGGTGTTGCTGAGCGGTTCGGCGAAATGCTGCTTGCTCAGCTTCTGGCCCAGCTCGTTGGTGGCGACCGGAACGTGTCCGTAACGGGGTGTCGGGTAGCGCAGTTTCTGTTGCAGAAATATCTGTCTTGGGGTTGACTCCAGCAGATCATGGCCGCGGATAACATGAGAGATTTTCTGGTGGGCATCATCGACCGCGACCGCCAGCTGGTAGGCGAACAGGCCGTCTTTGCGCTTGATGATGAAGTCGCCCGATTCCCTGGCAAGGTTGTGTGATTGATGCCCCTGCACCAGGTCTTCAAATTCGATAGCCTGGTCGCTCACATTTACGCGTATAGCATGCCGGGAGCCTGCCGGGGGTGGATTTCTAAGGCAGCTGCCGTCGTAGCGGTCTCCCATAAGTCTGACTTTCTGGCGAGAGCAGGTACAGGGATAACATAGCCCCTGTTCCAGCAGAGCGTCCAGTGCCTCCTGGTAGGCAGCTAGCCGATGACTCTGAAAAAGCACTGGCTGATCCGGTTGTAAACCATAATCATCCAGTTGCTGAAGGATGGTGTCGGCGGCGTCTGGAGGCTCGCGGGCTGGATCGAGATCTTCCATGCGAACCAGCCAGTTGCCGTGATTGGCCCGTGCATCCAGGTAGCTGGCAACGGCTGCGACCAGAGAACCAAAGTGCAGGGGGCCGCTGGGTGAGGGGGCAAATCGCCCTGTGTATCCGCTAAGCCTGGCGGGGTCTGTCATGGGAATCCGCGCTCCTGTTCAGAGTAGCGGGGCAGGAATTTTAACCCGGTGTAACCCATGGCGGGCAGGTTTCCCTGCCCCGGATCCGGCGGCCGGCCTCAGGATCAGGTACGTAGTTGCCTTTCCTTGATTTCGTCCAGAGTCTTGCAGTCTATGCATTTGTCTGCTGTGGGTCTGGCTTCAAGCCTTTGGATACCGATTTCAATTCCACAGGATTCGCAGTAGCCGTAATCATCCTGAGCAATCGCCTCGATAGTATTGTCAATTTTCTTGATCAACTTGCGTTCACGGTCGCGGGTTCGAAGTTCCAGGCTGAACTCTTCTTCCTGTGTGGCGCGGTCTGCCGGATCGGGGTAATTCGCCGCCTCATCCTGCAGGTGATGTACCGTGCGGTCAACTTCCTGCATCAACTGCTCACGCCAGTTAAGAAGGATTTTTTTGAAATGTTCCCGCTGTTTTTCATTCATGTAGGCTTCGCCCCGCTTCGGTTTGTACGGGACGAAATTTTTTAATACTGGACTCGTGTCACCAGTTTGAGCTTTAGACATAATTCACGATGCCTCATAAACCACAGGGGTCATTGATTCACCCATTTGACGACCCTGGTCGCCGTTATATCCGGGCAAGAATAGAAAAATCTGCTGCATGACGGTGCTGGTACCTGCTCGTAATCACCGTTAAACCAGGCGAATTTTTGAAAGCTGCGTAAACTACCAGATTCTCATCCCGGATTCCATAAAAATATTCAGTCTCTGCTGTGCCGCGGGGTGGGATCGAATAGTTATAGATATCAACAGGATAAAGATCTTCAGCGGTGGCTGGTAGACTTGCTTCGGGAAACTTGTGATGCCCCTGCTGCAGGATATCCCGGGTCAGTCAAACGCAACCTGTAATACCATGACTGGATTGTTATGCCACAGGATGCTGTACCCGCATAGTTGGCGCAATCACCGGGTACGAGCGCCTTGCCGGGCAAAAAATCGGCTTCCGCAAGGGCAATTGTAGAGCAAAAGTAATGCCAGCATAGTAGGGTCAACTTTGTGAATTTCGCAGACAAAACCACAACGATCAGTCCGTTCAGGGTCATGAAAGTGCTGCAGCGTGCCGGAGAACTGGAGGCGGCGGGCAGAAAGATTGTGCACATGGAAGTTGGCGAGCCGGACTTCAGCACAGCAACACCTATCATAGAGGCGGCGACGGATGCGCTTGCCCGTGGGTATACGCAGTATTCGAATGCGGCGGGAATTACCCCGTTGCGCGAGGCGATTGCCGGTTACTACAAGGATCGTTATGGTCTCGATGTCGGTTACGAGCGAATCTTTGTGACTCCAGGCGCGAGCGGTGGCCTAAACCTGCTGGCAAACCTGCTGATAAATGCCGGGGACGGAATCCTGCTGGCTGATCCCACGTACCCTTGCAACCGAAATTTTGTTCGCCTGATGGGCGGGCTGCCTCAATTGGTTCCCGTGGATGCCAATTGCGGATTTCAGCCCACCGTGGAGCTTCTGGAACGGGCTCGCGACGCCAGCAGCACAGGTCTTTGGCTGGCCTCACCGGCCAACCCCAGCGGCACCGTGGTAGGGCGTAGCCGGATGCGGAGCCTGCTTGATTGGGCGACTGATCAAGGCCTGCACGTGGTCATGGATGAAATTTATCACGGCCTGCAGTACGTGGATGATTTACCCAGTCTGCTGGAAATGACAGATGAAGGTTTCGTAGTGAACAGTTTCTCTAAATACTTCGGGATGACCGGTTGGCGCATTGGCTGGGTGGTGGTGCCGGAGGGCTGTATTCAGGTTGCCAACACTCTTGCTCAGAACCTGTTTATTGCCGCCTCCACCATATCCCAGCATGCAGCGCTGGCAGCTTTCACTCCTGCAGCTATAGATATTTTCGAAGCGCGGCGGCGCGCATTCAGGGAGCGGCGGGATTTTCTTTATCAGGCGTTGAGAGAAATTGGATTCTCTATTTCCCAGCCCTGCGAAGGGGCTTTTTACCTGTACGCCGGTATTGAAAAATTTTCCGAGGACAGTGAGGCGTTCTGTCAGCAGATGCTAGAGGAGCACGGTGTAGCCATTACGCCCGGAACAGATTTTGGCGACTATCAGGCGCGAGGCTATGTCCGCTTTGCCTTCACAACAGACATGGGCAACCTGAAACTGGGAGTGGAGCGATTAGCGTCAGCGCTGATCAAATAGAGCCGTGAAATTCGCACCGGAATTGCAGCAGGGTGAATTGGTCAAGCGCTACAAACGCTTTCTGGCCGATGTCAGAACCTCAAGCGGCGCGCTGATTACAATGCATTGTCCTAACACCGGTTCCATGCTCAATTGCCAGGATCCGGGCAGCAGGCTCTGGTATTCGACCTCGGACAATCCCCGGCGCAAGTATCCCCATACCTGGGAAATTGTCGAAACCGCCAAGGGAGACCTGGTGGGAATCAACACGGGTCGCGCCAATCAGCTGGTTGACGAGGCGTTGGAGGCGGGAATGTTGACGGAATTGAAGGGTTACTCCGGGTACCGCAAAGAGGTTAAGTTTGGTGAGGAGCGCAGTCGCATCGATTTTCTGCTGAATGGCGACGCTGGACGGGGGCTCCCGGACTGCTACGTGGAAGTCAAAAATGTCAGCCTCGGGGTTGGTGGGGGATTGGGGTTATTTCCCGATGCTGTCACGGTGAGAGGCCAGAAGCACTTGAGGGAGCTGGTTGCTGTCAAGAGTTCGGGGCAGCGCGCGGTGCTGCTTTTCTGTGTGCAGCACTCGGGGATTGAGCGGGTGGCCCCAGCCGACAGCATTGACCCGGGCTATGGTGTTCTGCTGCGTGAGGCCGCAGCGGCGGGTGTCGAGCTGCTGGCATATGGTGCCAGCCTGTCCGCCAGGGAAATCACGCTGTCGCGCCCCCTGCCTGTTGAATTAAGGAGCCGTTGACCCACCACCCCCGGTTACCGGGTCTTGGTCCGACTCCCCAGTTGCTCAGGTGTTGCGTTTGCCCAGATTGGCTTCGTCCACCATGATCAGGCCGTTGTCCACGAAATGTGGAATCCGCTGCAGGTGCTGGCCCAGGCAAGGCCCGGAAATACAGCGTCCGGTTTCAATTTCGAATAATGCGCCGTGGGTCGCACACTGTATTAACGCGCCGTCCGGATCCAGGAAGGTGTCTTCTTCCCATTCCAGGGGGGTACCCAGGTGGGGACAACTGTTGCGGTACAGATAGATCTGATCGTCTTTTTTGACCGCAAACAGGTAGGCGCCTGCAGTTTCGAGGCCCTTGGACTGTCCCTCTTCTATATCCGCACTGTTTCCTACACAAACCATGATGCTGTTTTCCTGTTAGTTTTCCATGATCAATACTTTCCTATTGTCCTGTCCGGTTAATTCGCTGAAATGCAACGAATTAACCGGACAGGACGCTAGAAACCCTCGAGTGCTTGTCGGAAGTCCTCCAGCAGGTCCTCGACGTCCTCAATGCCTATGGAGAACCGCACCATCGAGTCGGCGATGCCCATGGACGCTCTGCGTTCGGGGCCCATTTCATGGTAAATGGTATGGGCGACTGGAATTGCCAGGGTTCTTACGTCACCGAGATTGCTGGAGCT
This sequence comes from Gammaproteobacteria bacterium, assembly GCA_041395725.1. Taxonomy (NCBI): domain Bacteria; kingdom Pseudomonadati; phylum Pseudomonadota; class Gammaproteobacteria; species Gammaproteobacteria bacterium. The sequence goes on from JAWKZW010000001.1 coordinate 3,090,881, forward strand.
TATGACGCAGTCGAGGCGGTTCAGGAAATCAAAACAATCTACATGGGTGTCAAGGTCGAGGCTGAAGATGGCACCAAAATGTGCGAATAATTCCTTCGCCCGTCCATGCTGGGGGTGATGAGGCAGGCCCGGATAATAGACATTCTTGATATTTGGGTGATCGTTACAATATTGCGCCAGTTTTAGGGCGTTATCGCAGGACTTCTGCATGCGCAAGGCAAGCGTTTCAGAGCCGACTGCCAGGTGATGGGCCGCTTCCGGCCCCAGGCTGGCACCAAAATCGCGCAGGCCCTTTTTCTTGATCTGGGTGATGCCCCAGAGCGCTGGATCTCCAGTCTTGTAGGTGTCATACAGGTTTGGAAAGTCTTTCCAGTCATACAACCCTGTATCTGTCACACAGCCGCCCAGAGCATTTCCGTGTCCGCCGATATATTTTGTCAGAGCGTTCACCACCAGGCCTGCTTTGACGGTTCGAGGTCGGAACAGGTACGGGGATGTCATGGTGTTGTCGACAACATAGAGCAGGCCGCGCTCCTGGCATAGCTCACCGATGGCTGACAGGTCAGCTATCTGGGTGACGGGATTGGCAATAGTCTCGACGAATACAAGCCGCGTGGTGTCTTGCAGGGCATCCGCCACGTTTCCGGCATCAGTGGCATCCACAAAACTGATTTCGATACCCAGCCGTTGCAGGGTGAGGAACAGGCTGTTGGTATTGCCAAAGAGAAAGGCGCTGGCCACTATGTGATCGCCCGCTTTCAGGAGGCTCAACAAGGTGGAACCAATCGCTGCCATCCCGGTCGCAAAGGCCACGCTGGCGAGCCCATTTTCCATTTTGGTCACGCGCTCCTGAAGCGCGGTGACCGTGGGGTTCAGCTGTCGGCCGTAGTTGTAGCCGGCGCGCTTCCCTTGAAATACTTCAGCCAGTTGTCGTGCATCTTCGTAGCCGTAGGCCACAGATGGATGTATCGGCTTGTGTAAAACGCCGTGCTCCGGATTGTCGCGGCGGTCAGAGTGGAGATTGGTTGTCGTAAAGCCTTTTTTATTCATGGCGAGGAAAACCTGGGACGGGGTTGCGCGAGGGGCGATTTATACAACAGGCGTTGCGATAATGGAAGTCGGCCGCCGTGCCAGCGTCAGTCTCAGTGGTCAATTTACGGACAGATTGTCGAACAGGGGAAGCTGGTAGAGAAGCGCGTCAATTTCCTGCAGGCGCGCCTGATAATCGGCACTGTTTTCGTGCCGGTAACGTGCGCTGAAGTCCGACTCGGTTAGGCCGTCACGATTGTTGGTTAAGAAAGGTAGATAGTCTCCATCGCCGGTCAGTCTGGCCAGGCGTTGCTGGAGCACCAGCGCGTTTTCAGGGGAGCTGGTGGCCAAGGCGCCGAGCAGCATGCCCGCCCGATTGGCGGTCAGGTCTGAAAAACTGAAGCCGGAGCGGTAGCGGGCATCGTAGTTCTCTTTCACGCTGGACAGTATCCGGGCCACGTCTATACCCGCGGTCGCTGCAATTGCTGCGCTGGAGGCGACGTGCTGCGCCAGGTCCTGGCGTTGCTGAATTCTCACCTCAATGAAAGGAGGGCGCGACACTGCTGTGGCCAGCTCCGGAGCCAGCCACTGCTCGATACTTTCCTGGTTAACATAGGCGGCGACGGTTACCAGCAGTGCGCGGTTTACTGCCACCGGGTCAGCCCCCGACTGCGATTGCCGCAATGCCTGGGCGAACAGGGGTTTCAGCAATGCGCTGAGAGGGATAGCGCGGACAGTAGCTGGAACATCACTGACAGTCTCGGCCAGCTGCCTGTACTGGGCGGCGATCAGGGGCTGGTCGGATGCAGTAAGAAACAGTGCTTGCGCCTGCGTTCTCACCAGGCTAAGGAGGCCCGGTTCCCACGTGAAATCCAGTTCCAGCCGGTCCGGTGCAAGGGTGATCTGCTCAACACCCTGCATGAGGTCCATGATCCCCCTGAAGGCTGCCTGCTTTTCCAGATAGCGCTGTTGTACCTGAGCGCTCAGGCTGCTGACCAGGCCGGATGGGATTCGAAGATGTCCTATCTGCAAGGAACTAAGCCGCAGGCGGGCATTGTCGCTGGTAAAACCAGCCCGGAGGTTCAGAAACAGGGGGAGGGAGGCCAGCAGGCGGACTGACACCTCCGCAAGCAGAGTGTCGCCCGGCAGGTAAACCCGGCTGCTGATTTCATCTTCTACACCGACCAGTTCCGTCGCATAGCGCAGGAGCAGATTTATTTCGTCATCAGAGAGTGACAGGCGGCGCTGCTCCGCGTCGCGGATATCACCAAGAGCTGAATCCACCAGCAAACGCTCGACTGAGGAGACTTCAGCATCGCTGACTGAGGATTCTGAATAAATCAGGGCCGAGCGTTGCAACGTTCCAGCCGACAGCAAAAAGGCCACAATCAGGACGACAAGCAGTGTAAACCCCGCCACTCTGGCTGATCGCAATGCTAGAATACTCATAGGCTAAACCGGTTGCCCTGCCGATAAAATTGCATTGGTGATCAGTTCAGTGCGGGAAAAATTACGCTGGCGGGGTTACAATCTGAACTGTCAACAAAGTTGGGTGCGTATTTTACTGGTTCCTGGCAAATTTATCGCGAGAAAGTATGACAAGCACCACAAAATCGCACCTAACTGTTTATTAATCAAAAGGCTGAAGTTAACATCAGCATAGATGACCCGGGCTCTTGTCTGGCCCTCTGGATACGGCAGCTGTAGCAGATACAGCCTGCTGACCAGGGTGGCAGCGAGGGCAGGGCCAAGTCAAGCCGATCGGGCAGGAACAGCAACATGAGTATAGTTACCGGATCAATGGACTTATTAAGGCGCATCAGTCGCGAGCAATTTCGGACAGGGCTGGTATTGTTCACTGCGCTGGTTTTGGGCGCCTGTTCGTCGCAAGCCGCCTTGGAAGCCGAGCGGGCCGCCGCCGAACAGGAACGGGTTGCCGTGGAGCAGGAGGTCGCGCGAGTTGCGGCCGAGGAAGCCCGGCAGCGGGCCGAGGCAGAGGAACGGGAGCGGCAGGCGCGCGTCAGGGAGCAGCAGCGTCTCGAAGCGGAGCGACGACAGCAGGCTGAGATAGCCCGCGAGGAAGCAGAGGCCCGTGCCGCGCAGGAACGCCAGGAGCGCGAAGCAGTCCATCGACGCGAGCAACAGCGACAGCGAGAGATAGAAGCTGTGGCCCGTGCCGAAGCTGAGCGTGAGGAGAAACTTGCCCGAATCGCCGAGTTGGAGGCACAGATCGCCGAGATGCGGGAGGCAGTTGCGACCACTGAGGCGGCCAATGAAAGATACCGGGAGGCTATCCTGGTGGCCGAAGAGCTGGTAGAGGTGCTGGCGGAAGAGCAGGCGAAATATGAAAACGTGGACGCGGCAGGCAACCTGTTGGAGCCACTGGCACAGGGTCTGATTGCTGACCTGGAAGCACGCAGGACCAGCCTCGTCGAAGAGGCGCAAGCGGCCCAGTAATTTTTCCATTCTTAAGCAAAGTAATGAGCTGCTTGATTCTCAGACAGGCCAGCCCGCCATATGTGGGCTCACAACGGTCCGTAACCTGTCATCATCGACCCTGAGTTCACTGGGGCGGGCAGAAAAACCCGCCCTGAATCCGAATCCTGGCCGGTCAGGCCTGCCCGCCTGGCCAAGGCCCGCCATCAGAACCTGTCAGCCCGCCTGCCTGTCCGCCCCGGGATCACCTAACTCACTGAAATTCAATGCATCAGGCCTCCTCAACGTGCTTTGTTTGTCCTGTTTGTTGTGGTAAAGTGCGCGCCTTTAATTTTAATCAATCCACTGGGGGATAAAGGTAGATGACGGGCATAACAATCACCTTAACAACTATCCTGTCGCTTCTCGGCTTGGGTATCGCGTTCTTCTATATGAACAAGGTTAAAGCGGTACCTCTTGACCTGGGTCTTGAGGAAGAGCAGAGCATACGACTGAAGTACATTCATGGTGCAATCGCCGATGGCGCCATGGCATTTCTAAAACAGGAATACAAGTTCCTGACGGTTTTCATGGTGTGCTTTGCGCTGGTCATTGCGATTCTTATCGACGACCAGCACACACCGGGTGTCAGAGAAGGAATCTATACAGCCTTCGCTTTTCTATTCGGCGGAGCTATCTCCATAGCCTCAGGTTACATTGGAATGAAAGTAGCTACCCAGGGCAATGCCCGCACTACGGTATCTGCTAAAAAAGACATTTCCAGTGCCTTCGAGGTGGCAATCAATTCCGGTGCAGTGATGGGCTTCGCCCTTGTTGGGCTAGCGACTCTGGGGCTGGTTGTAATCTATGTGGTAATGAAATTTTTGTTACCAGCGGACCTGCCCAGCATTGTCCTCATGGAGGTTATTGCCGGATTCGGGCTTGGCGGTTCTACTATCGCCCTGTTTGCCCGCGTAGGTGGCGGAATCTTTACCAAAGCTGCCGACGTTGGTGCCGATCTGGTGGGCAAGGTTGAGCAGGGCATCCCGGAAGATGATCCGCGCAACCCGGCGGTTATCGCCGATAATGTTGGTGATAACGTGGGTGACGTAGCCGGTATGGGCGCCGATCTGTTTGGATCCTGCGCCGAGAGTACCTGTGCTGCCATGGTTATCAGTGCCGTTGCGTTTGCCGGCAACCCCGATGCACTGCTTTACCCGATTCTCATTTCGGCGGTCGGAATACCGGTCAGCCTGGTTACCAAGATGCTGGTATCCGTTAAAACGGAAGACGACGTAGCGCCGGCCCTGATGAAGCTGCTGGTGATCTCCAGCGCCCTGATGGCTGTGGTGATGTTTTTCTTCACGACTATGCTGATTCCCGAGGCATTCGAGCTCAATGGTGAACAGTATTCCTCCATGGGTGTCTACTGGTGCTTTCTGTCCGGGCTTGTTGCCGGTCTGGCAGTTGGTTTATTGACCGGTTATTACACGTCAGAGAATTACGCGCCGGTACAGGAAGTGGCCAAGTCTTGCGAGACTGGAGTTGCCACCAACATCATTTACGGTCTTGCGCTTGGCTACAAGAGCACCGTACTTCCTTATCTGTGTATCGCTGTGAGTATTTTTGTCTCCTGGGAACTGGCCGGCATGTATGGTGTAGCCATTGCATCTCTGGGAATGCTTGGGACGCTGGTAATCGCGCTGACTATCGATGCCTACGGGCCAGTGGCGGATAACGCTGGCGGCATCGCTGAAATGGTGGGCCTGGAAAAGGAAGTGCGACGTCGCACGGACATCCTGGACTCTGCCGGCAATACTACGGCAGCCATTGGTAAAGGCTTTGCCATTGGTGCGGCCATACTGACTTCACTGGCGCTGTTTGCTGCCTTCATTACCACTGCCTCAAACCTGCTGGAAGAAAACGGAGCGACTGCGCCGTTGGGTATGAGCCTGCTGGATCCGGTAGTCTACGTCAGCGTGTTCGTGGGAGCCGTGTTGCCGTTTCTGTTCACTGCCATGACCATGAAGTCAGTGGGTAAAGCCGCGTTTGACATGATCGAAGAGGTCCGCCGTCAATTCCGGACAATTCCGGGCATCATGGAGGGCACGGGACGGCCAGATTATGCCGAGTGCGTGGCTATCTCTACTCGCGCGGCACTGCGGGAGATGATCGCACCCGGAGTGCTGATTATGGGTACGCCCCTGGTAGTCGGTTTCCTGTTCGGTGTAGAGGCTGTAGGTGGTGTGCTGGCCGGTTCATTGGTGGCCGGTGGTGTACTTGCCATTGCCTCTTCCAACAGCGGCGGTGCCTGGGACAACGCCAAGAAATACATCGAAGCCGGCAATCTTGGCGGCAAAGGTTCGGAAGTCCACAAGGCGGCTGTAGTCGGCGATACAGTGGGTGACCCACTCAAGGATACTTCCGGTCCATCGTTGAACATTCTTATCAAGCTCTCAGCAATTCTGAGCCTGGTTTTCGCCCCGTTCTTTGTTCAGTATGGTGGCGTACTGCTGGGCTAGTCTGGCTGATACAAGGCGCAGATACATTGGCGCTTAACAAAAAGGGGGCATTAGCCCCCTTTTTTTATGTGGTTAAAAATCATCAGACAGGATTTCGACAGCGGCGTGGCCGCGAGCGATCAGTAAATTTTAGCTTGGCTCCCGGCATCAGGAGTATGTTGTAAGGGCACTGAATATTTTGACTGAGGGACAGTTTGTAAACAGTATCTAACTGTCATCAGCCGTCGGGTTTGCTTTCAAAGTGATAAAGAACCCATTCGTCCCTGACAGTCCTTTGTCCGGTCCTCGTATCGACCCAACTGGTCCTGACGCTTGATACACACTGGTAAATCCGGAATGCGCTGGTGTCCTCGATAATCAGGCGCCTGACCGAAGGATTGAGCGTGTAGTTGGAAATCTCCACGAGACGCCAGCTTCCCTCGAGGGTTCGAGTGACGCATTGATTCAAAGAGAGCAGATCGGTGTAGGTCAGCTCTTTCTCAGCCAGATTCCTGGCCTCGACATCCAGATTGATCGCCACTCGCCGAGGTGTAGTGTTTTCAACATCAGCCTGGAACTCGATGGATTCCAGTCGGATCTGTGTGGAGGTCTGATTGTCCACGACCAAACGAAGCCCGGCAAGCAGATTCAGGCCTGAACGACCGCCCCAGGACGGAGAATAGAAGGCAAACTTGAGAGGGCTTTCTTCTGCGGTCTGACCGATACTGATCAGTGGAGCCACTAATAAGAGAAAAGCCAGGTTCCTATGGTTCAATCGGAATCACCTCGGGATGGGGTGGTAATAATGGAACATCAACCTCATCAGCTTTTCAAGTCCTGATGACGTCATCGGGGTACTTGTCTGAGTTACAGGGCTGGCGCCGGAATTTACGGACGGGAGCTGGCTTGGTTTTTAATCCGTAATCAATGATAATCCCCGCACGCGTTAATTTCCATTCATGATATCTGAGTACAGGCTAAAGGTTGACATTGTCTGGATTAAGCAAGGTAAGAAACATAGTCTGCATTGCCTCCGGTAAGGGTGGCGTCGGTAAATCCACGACGTCAGCCAATCTTGCTCTGGCATTACAGCAACGGGGATTTAAAACCGGACTTCTTGATGCTGATATTTACGGCCCGAGTCAGCCACTGATGTTGGGAGTCTCCCGTGATGTAAAGCCAGTGATCCGCGACAGGAAATTCATGGAGCCGGTCATGGCCCACGGAATAGAATGTAATTCCATGGGGTTTCTGGTGGATGAAAAGACACCCATGGTGTGGCGCGCTCCCATGATAATTTCTGCCTTCAACCAGATTATGAGCGACACGCTCTGGTCAGATCTTGATTATCTCATCGTCGATATGCCACCAGGGACCGGGGATATCCAGCTCAGCCTGGCCCAAAGCGTAAAGGTTTCCGGTGCTCTCATTGTTACAACTCCTCAGGACGTTGCTTTGCTGGATGCACGCAAGGGCATAGAAATGTTTCGTAAAGTGGGAGTACCAGTGTTAGGGGTTGTCGAGAATATGAGTATGCATGTCTGCTCTAACTGTGGGCACGAGGAGGCGATTTTCGGTACCGGTGGCGGGGCACGGCTGGCGGCAGATTACGGCGTGGACGTAATTGGTTCGCTGCCGCTGGATATTCAGATCCGGCAGGATACCGATGCCGGCAAACCCAGCGTAGTTGCCGCGCCGGACAGTCCTGTCGCAGCGGCCTATCTGGCTTTGGCCGATAGCCTGGTGCAACACCTGGCACAGATTTCTGAACTGAAGCAGGAGCCCAGGATATCGGTAACTGATGACTGACGGCTTTTTTTAGCACATCCCATATAAAGCGGCGAGGAGCAATGTTTTGGATACCATAAATGAATTTCTGCTGTTTCTGGATGGTTTCCTCGGCAGTGCGACCTGGTTTCCTTTTTTTCTGTTAGCGGTGGGAATTTTTCTTACACTCTACTTGAATTTCCCCCAGATCCGTTACTTCAAACATGCAATCAGGGTCACACGGGGTAAATACGACACGGATGAGGCTGTCGGTGATACGACACACTTTCAGGCACTGTCAACGGCATTGTCCGGCACCGTCGGCACCGGCAACATAGGCGGCGTCGCCCTGGCCCTGCACCTGGGGGGGCCGGCCGCGCTGTTCTGGATGTGGATGACAGCCTTCTTTGGCATGACCACCAAGTTTGTCGAGGTAACCCTGTCGCACAAATACCGGGAGACCACAGAGGACGGCACGATTGCGGGTGGTCCGATGTACTACATGGAAAAGGGGCTTAATGCCAAGTGGCTGGCCATGCTGTTCGCACTGGCTACTGTTCTCAGTGCGTTTGGCACTGGCAGTTTGCCGCAGATTAACAGTATTGCGGCCGGTCTGGAGAGTACGTTTTCCATCAATCCGGTGGTTACCGGCGCTGTTCTTTCAGTGCTGCTGGGCCTTGTGATTATCGGAGGAATCCGGCGCATCGCCCTGGTAGCCTCTACACTGGTACCGAGCATGGCCTTTATCTACCTGATTGGCGCTGTAGCGGTAATTATTCCAAACATGGGCAATGTCATCCCTTCTTTCATCAGTATATTTTCTGATGCATTCACAGGGTCTGCTGCGACAGGCGGCTTTCTTGGGGCGACATTTGCCTTCGCGCTGAACCGTGGCGTCAATCGCGGGCTCTTCTCAAATGAAGCAGGTCAGGGCTCTGCGCCTATCGCCCACGCGGCTGCCAGAACAGAGGAATCTGTGGATGAGGGTATGGTTTCAATACTGGAACCTTTTATCGATACGATAATTATCTGTACTATCACCGGTCTGGTTATCCTGTCCTCCGGCGTCTGGATGGAGAAGCACCAGAACGAATTTCAGCGGGCGGATATGATGTTCCTTGCGGATGCCTACACAGATTCGGACCCACAGCAGGTGGAGCGGTTGTTTTCCTACCTGAGAGGCGATGATTCCGGGATAGGGATTTACAATGGCGATATTCAGGTACAGGGTGGCGTCGCGACAAATACACAATCCTTCACCTTAATCAACTCACGCTCAATTGCCGAAGATGTGGTCTATCTGCGGGATGAAACCCCGGTGACCGGCAGCCTCTCGGTAATTGACGGTCAGCTGGAAGATGTCGCGGTTCAGGTAACGGGGCGCTCATTGCTGCATTCAGTACCGCTGACCACTGAAGCCTTTACCCGAGGGCTACTGGGCGAATACGGCAAGTACGTGGTTTCAATCGGTCTGTTGCTATTTGCCTTTTCGACCGCCATCGCCTGGTCGTATTACGGCGACCGGGCCATCACCTATCTGTTGGGTCCATCGGCGGTATTGCCCTACCGAGTAGTCTATGTGGTGGGGTTTTTCTATGCGGCGTTTGCCGATACTACTATCGTCTGGAATGTTTCATTGATCACAATCGTGCTGATGACATTGCCTAACCTGATCGGCATTTTGTTGCTCAGCCGGGAAATGAAACAAACCACCAGTGATTATTGGAAGCGTTTCCACGGCTGAGCAGTTAAAAGCCGGTCCTTAATGCTCCATTGCTTCACCGGGTAAACGGATTGTCTCGACGATTCTTTGCACGTCTTCGGGCGGCTCAGCCGTAACTCTGGCAACTGCCAGGGCTACCACCAGGTTAATGATCGTTCCTAATGTCCCGATACCTTCCGGTGACAGACCGAACAGCCAGCCGTCGGCATTGTCCATGCCGGGATTGATGAATTTGAAATAAATGATGTATCCCGCAGTGAATGCGAATCCGCAAATCATTCCAGAGATGGCGCCTTCCTTGTTCATGCGTTTTTGGAATATTCCCAATACAATAGCGGGAAAGAAAGAGGCGGCGGCCAGACCGAACGCGAAGGCGACTACCTGAGCCACGTAGCCTGGTGGATTAATGCCATAGTAGCCAGCTATCAGCACGGCGACAAAAATCGCTATCCTGGCGTAAAGCAATTCCTGTTTTTCGCTGATGCCAGGCATCAGGCTGCACTTGAGCAGGTCGTGAGAAACTGCCGTCGAAATCACCAGCAGCAGACCCGCTGCCGTAGACAGGGCGGCAGCGAGGCCGCCTGCTGCGACCAGAGCGACGACCCAGTTTGGCAGCCCGGCAATTTCAGGATTGGCCAGTACCATGATGTCGCGATTGACCTCCAGTTCATTGCGCTCAGGGTCACCGACATACTGAATTCGTCCGTCATTGTTCTTGTCGGTAAAGGAGATCAGGTTAGTCGTCTCCCAGGTGGAAAACCACTCCGGAACTTCCGAGTACTCAACGTTGTTGACTGTATCGATCAGGTTGGTTCGCGCGAAGGCGGCGACAGCAGGTGCTGTTGTGTAGAGAATTGCAATAAACACCAGGGCGTAACCCGCGGACCGTCGCGCATCTCTCACATTGGGTACGGTAAAGAATCGAATGATTACGTGCGGAAGGCCGGCAGTGCCAAACATCAGGGCGGCGGTAATAAAGAAAACGTCCTGAGTGGATTTCTGACCCTCGGTGTAGACGGCAAAGCCGAGATCGCTGCTCAGGCCGTCAAGTCGGTCAAGCAGATAACCACCGCCGTACGCTTCGGTAAGCTGGGACCCGAATCCGAGTTGAGGTATGGGATTGTCGGTCATCAACAGCGAAATAAAAATGGCCGGAACCATGAACGCAAAGATGAGGACGCAGTACTGTGCCACCTGAGTATAGGTGATGCCTTTCATGCCGCCCAGCACTGCGTAGAAAAAGACTATTGTCATGCCTATAATCACGCCGACCGTCAGGTCTACTTCGAGAAATCGAGAAAAAACAATACCGGCACCCTGCATCTGACCACAGACATAGACGAACGAGATTACAATTGCGCAGAATACAGCGATCAACCTGGCGGACTGCGAATAATAGCGGTCGCCGATAAAGTCAGGAACCGTGAACTTGCCAAATTTACGCAGGTAAGGAGCGAGCAGCAGGGCCAGCAGTACATAGCCGCCGGTCCATCCCATAAGGTAAAAAGTGCCGTCGCGCCCCAGGAATGAAATCAGGCCCGCCATTGAAATGAACGAGGCGGCAGACATCCAGTCCGCGGCAGTCGCCATGCCATTAGCAAGCGGAGGAACGCCGCCGCCGGCCACATAAAAATCATGGGTGGATGATGCCCTGGACCTTATAGCGATACCTATATAGAGGCTGAAAGAGAGAATAACGAAAACAAAAGTCCATATTTGTACGCTCATTCCGATTCCTCCTTTGCATCACTCGAGGAGGGGGTATTTGCGTCTTTATAGTTAGCGTCCAGCTTATCCATCAGTCGGATGTAGACGAAGATTAAAATGACAAATACGTAAATCGAACCCTGCTGGGCAATCCAGAACCCAAGTTTAAATCCACCAATACGAAACTGGTCGAGTACATCGACTAACAGGATTCCACACACAAATGAGATAAAGAACCAGACCGCCAGGAGAGAAAGGACGATCTTGAGATTTCCTCTCCAATAAGAGTGGGCGCTATCGTCAGACATCGTAAACCTCGTTATTATTTTTTGTAGTAGGTACCTTGACTCCGCCTTGTAAGACCTCGCCTCCGGTACAGGCCACCGATGGTACCACTGAAGGAGCCTCTGATTAAATACCGCAATACTCAGTCGTCAGTTGAGGTCGCTGGCCAGGCACTCTGGTACATTAAGCAGAATTCCCTTGCTATTCAGCAGGTACAGTAACGTGAACCCTGCGGATCGGCAGTAAAAGAAGAGGGTGTCTGTTGCTTACAGCAACCGGTCTTTCAGGTAGTTGGCCAGTTTTTTTCTCAGTATCTCTGATTCCTGCTCGGCGGCTAAGCGTTCTGCTTTCTGGTAATCCAGGTAAAAGCGTCGCAGCGTCTGCCGGTCCAGATCATTGTACTGTTCGATCAGCCGGGTTATGGCCGGATCACCGCCCATCAGCACCTGATCGCAGCTGCTTTGAATCAGTTTTTTCTGACGGGCTGTCTCTCTGGGAGGGGCCAGAGCCTGATCAATCTGCTGCTCGATCTGATCGAGCTCATGGTCTCTCATCAGACGGCCGATGTATTGTATCTGGCGGCGTCGCGCTTCATGGCTGTTGGGCAGCCGCTTGTATTCCCTGATCGCCGTACGAAGTTTTTCTGAGAGGGGAAGCTGCGCAAGACGGGATTCCGGAAATTCCACCAAACGGGTCCCCACGGCCTGAAGCGCGTGCATTTCCTTTTTGCGTCTGGTCTTGCTCGTCAGTTCCGAGCCGTCGTCATCAAATTCCATTATTCTTCAAACCTGCCTGGTGGAGGAGGCAAATACCCCGTGACAGAAAAGCGTCATGTCACATGTAAAAAATGTTAGCCAGACCGAGGAAAGCAAAAAAACCTACCGAATCGGTAACTGTTGTCAATGCTACCGATCCAGCCAGCGCTGGATCAATATTAATGCGCTTCATGAACAAAGGCAGATAGGCGCCGGCCAGTGCCGCTGTCAGCAGGTTTAGCAGCAGAGCCACTGCGATGATGAGACTGAGCAGCGTTTCGCCATACCAGATATAAACGACGGTGGAAATCACCACTGCCCACAGTGCGCCATTCAGCGCGGCCACCCCGAGTTCCCTACCTAACAACCAGCGGGTATTAGCCTGGGTGATATGCCCAAGAGCCAGGCTTCTTACCACCAGGGTAAGTGTCTGGCTGCCGGCCACGCCTCCCATGCTGGCGACTATGGGCATCAGCACCGCCAGATATACCACAGCATCGAGAGTGTCCTGAAACAGGAAGATGACTATCGAGGCGTAAATCGCCGTCATCAGATTTACTCCCAGCCAGACTGCTCTGCGCCGGGCAGTCTTGAATACGGGCGCAAAGGTATCATCCTCCTCGTCCAGTCCTGCCATGCTCATCAGCGAGTGTTCAGCGCTGTCTCTGATAACATCGACGATGTCGTCAATCGTAATCCTTCCAACAAGCTTTCCCTCGTGATCTATAACGGGGGCCGAAACCCAGTCGTGCTGTTCGAACAGTACGGCAATCTGAGGGGCTTCCATGTCGACCGGGATGGCTTCAATATCGGTATCCATCACTTCCCTTACGGTCGTGCCGGGTCCGGAGACCAGCAGCTTACGCAGAGGAAGGATACCCACAAACACATCGTCGCGATTAACGACCAGTAAATTATCAGTCATCTCCGGAAGCCGTGCGTGTCTGCGCAGGTAACGAAGCACCACGTCAATAGTGTGTCGAGGCCGCACGGTTATGGTGTCCGTGTTCATCAATCCGCCAGCAGTGTCTTCCGGATAGGAGAGCACCTGCTCAAGCCGCTGACGGTCCTGCTGGTCCATGGATTGCAGGACTTCTGCAGTAATCTGTTGAGGAAGCTGCTGCAGGATGTCTACCTGATCGTCGGTTTCCAGGCCTACTGTGAGGGCAGCAACCTCCTCAGCATTCAGTTCCTTGAGGATTTCACTCTGAATGTCTTCGTTGAGGTATTGCAGTACCTCGCCGTCCGACTGGGGGTCCACCAGTTGCCAAAGTACATTCCGTACCTTGGGTGGCGTGGATTCCAGAAGGTGTGCAATACCAGCTGGCGGCAGTGTGTTCAGCATGTGGCGTACCTGAAACACAGAGCCGCTGTCTAGAGCTTTCGTAAGCTCCAGGACATGGTCTTTGTGCACTACGCTTTCAATGCTGTCAGACACCGTACTGGTACCTTATGAATAGGTGAAACCCGCATTCAGTGCTGGCAGGTATTCGGGAATAAAGAATCGTTTTTCGGGGAGGCCGCGGAGCGTGAATCCCCGAAACAGGCAGGGTTAGATTCTACTCTAAAATCGGCAGGTTTAGAAACGAGAAAGCGCGGCATAGAGCCAGGCAGGGCGACTGGATTCCCGGGCCCATCATTGGCCTTCTCCGAATTTGTCGTTGATCAGGTCAAGGATAGCAGTCATCGCCTGCTCTTCGTCCTCACCATCGGCAATCACCTGCAAAGTGGTGCCTTTTATGGCGGCCAGCATCATCAGTGAAAGAATACTCTTGCCGTCTACCATCTTTTCACTGCCAATCTGAATCTTGCTGCTGAAGCCGGAAGTCAGCGCAACCAGCTTGGATGCGGCGCGAGCATGGAGCCCGGCCTTGTTAGTGATTTCAACTGTCTGCTTGATCATTGTTCAACTATCCGGGTAATTCTCGATGTCGTACCTGTACGTTTCTGATGTGATCCTTGAAGTATTGCCCGAGCTTTTCGCACAGGTAGACAGATCTATGCTGGCCGCCGGTGCAACCGACTGCTACGGTGATATAAGACCTGTTGTTTTCCTCAAATCGCGGTAGCCATTTTTGCAGGAACTCTTTTATATCGTCCAGCATGTACTGAACTTCCTGCTGTGAGTCCAGGTAGTCCTTGACCTTTGTATCGAGGCCGGTCAGCGCGCGTAGCGGGGTTTCCCAATACGGGTTGGGCAAACACCTCACGTCATAAACTATATCGGCGTCTACCGGTATGCCGTTCTTGAATCCGAACGATTGAAACAGCAAAGCGAGCCCCACATCGGACTCTTCGACAATTCGACTCTTGATCGCGTCGCGTAATTCATGCAGTGACATGGCGCTGGTGTCTATGCTCAGACTTGCCATCAGGGAAATTGCTTCCAGCAGCTCGGTTTCTTTATCGATTGCTTCACGCAGACCGACTTTGTCATTTGAAAGGGGGTGTTTGCGTCGGCTTTCACTGAAGCGTCTCAGAAGGGTCTGGCTGTTTGCGTCCAGAAATATCACATCGATGGTAAGATTTTTCTGCTTCAGCTCTTCGATAATACCGGGCACATTCTGCAGATCCGTGTAAATGTTCCTGGCGTCAATACTGACGGCTATTTTGGCCGTTACGGATGTGTCAGTGGTCAACCGGTCAGCCAGAGAGGGCAGCAGGCTGGCCGGCAGATTGTCGATACAGTAGTAGCCTCTGTCCTCCAGAATATGGAGGACGGTGCTCTTGCCCGACCCTGACCTGCCGCTGACGATTAGTAATTTCATAATGCCTGCTTGATAATAATACGGAACGACTTCCTGTCGGGTAAAATCAGCTCTAAGGCCTGCGCAGCCAACGTGGCGTTAAAGTGATTGTCTGTAAAACCGCTCGATCACACGATTCCAGAGAGCCACTGCGTCGTTGTCGTGTCTGGCAACGGAGTGGCCATTCCCTGCGCACGACGCCTGGCAGTAGCGTCCAACAGATGTCCGCAGAGCGCTGTGGTACGTGATCCAAGGCTCACTGGTTTGGAATCACACACCCGCTAACAGTTCTTTACCGGCTGTTAGTAAGTTATGGCGACGTTATACAGGTCGTCGCCGTCGTGAGTATTGCGCAAGATAAAGCAGAAGTTTTCATCGCTGAACATTTCGGCAACCTGTCCCAACAGCTTAACGTGCGTGTCGGATTCCTCATCAGGAACAATTAATATAAAAAGAAGGTCGACCGGTTTGGAGTCAACGGAATCGAAGTCGATCGGCTCTTCCAGGGTAACAATACTTCCAACAATTTCCTCGCTTTCCGGAATCTTGCAGTGCGGTATCGCAATTCCGTTGCCCAGCCCTGTACTGCCCAATCTCTCTCTTGCCATAAGTGCGTCGAAGATGGTGTTGGCGTCGAGGTGATCGACATTCTTTTCTATCTTTTCGCTGACAGTCTTCAGCAGGCGCTTCTTGCTGACACCTTGTAGATCACAATAACAGCGTTCAGGAGTGAGAATATCTTCCAATTGCATTCTAAGTTATCTTTTCCTCTTTCTGATCCTGTTGGACGGTCAGTCAACCAGCCGCTTGCGCTCATTGGATGGCGGAATTGACAGTGACTCACGGTATTTGGCGATTGTGCGTCTGGCAACATTAATCCCTTGCTCTTCGAGTAGCTTGGTGATTTTGCTGTCACTTAATGGTTTTCTTGCATTTTCCGCCGCTATCAGCTTTTTGATTATTGCGCGTATGGCAGTCGACGAGCACTCACCACCGCCTGCCGTGGATACATGGCTGGAAAAAAAGTACTTGAGCTCAAAAATACCCCGCGGCGTATGCATGTATTTCTGGGTGGTGACCCTGGAAATTGTCGATTCATGCATTTCGACCATCTCAGCGATATCGTGCAGCACCAGGGGTTTCATTGCCTCTTCACCGTATTCCAGAAAATCTTTTTGATGCTCAACGATTCGGGTCGCCACTTTCATGAGTGTTTCATTTCGGCTTTGCAGACTTTTAAGAAACCATCTCGCTTCCTGCAGGTTGTCCCGTAAATAATTGTTGACATCGCTACTGTCAGCGCGCTTGACCAATGCTGCGTAATTTGCATTGATTCGCAGCCTTGGCGCGATATCAGGGTTGAGTTCGACTCTCCATTTACCGGACTCCGGCTGCTTGGTAACGATCACGTCTGGTACCACGTATGACGTGGAAGGAGGAGCGATGTCGGAGCCGGGGCGCGGATCGAGACCTTCAATGATTGCTATGGCGCGCTTGAGCTCAGGTTCTTTGAGCTTTGCACGTCGCATAATTTGAGCGTAATCTCTATTGCCTAACAGGCTGAGATGATTGGCAACTATTACCTTCGCATTTTTTATATCGCTACTCAGCAGCCGATCTTCTAACTGGTTTAGCTGTATAAGCAGACATTCCCTCAAATCACGGTATCCGACCCCTACCGGATCAAACTGCTGAATCCGGTGCAGGACAGCCAGTACTTCGTCTTCGTCCACTTCCAGTTCGGGAGGAAGGCCAGCGTGGATGGACTCGATATCCGAGGACAACATGCCATTGGCGTCTATGGCCTCGATGATGCTGTAACCGATTTCCTTGTCTTTGTCAGACATGGGGGTCAGGTTAAGCTGCCAGAGGAGATGATCCTGCAGAGTCTCTGACTCGGCGTTGCGGGAGTCAAAATCCGGCGCTTCGGATTCCTGAGAACCACCCCCAGTGGTATAAGTGGTCTGGTAAACGTCGTCCCAGTTGGTGTCTACAGAAAGGTCGCCAGGGATAGTTTCGGCCCATTCTGAGTCTGTGCCCTCACCAGTTTCGGATGCGCTGTTGTCGGTTTCCCTGCGGACCCCGGGCTCTTCCTGCTGCGCATTAGCTCCCCGCTCGTCAGCGCTACTGTCTTCGCTGTCTTCCACCATTTCCAACATGGGGTTGGATTCCAGCACCTGGTGGATTTCCTGCTGCAAATCAAGGGTGGAAAGCTGCAGAAGTTTTATCGCCTGCTGTAGCTGCGGGGTCATGGTCAATTGCTGACCTAGCTTAAGCTGAAGCGATAGTTTCATGTTTCAATAATCTACAGAACGTGGCTGAAAATAAATATTCTGAAAGTGGCTTAACAGGTTTCTCGTCGTAATGCCTCCGGTAAGACAGCTTTCCATTTTCCTCGCACCGGCTTACTGTCAGGACTCACGAGAGGCCAGTATAGCAAGTTTCGTGCCTGCCATACATGCCATTATATAAGTTAAATGTCTACGGAATCACAGGCCTGCTAAGGCCCTGTGACGTGACACGAGGGTAGTGGCGGAAAGGCAGGGGGGGGTAGGTCAGATGTGGAATTGCTCACCGAGATAGACTTCTCTTACCTGCTGATTGTTGACGATTGCCTGTTCGTCTCCCTCGGCAATGATTCTGCCTTCGCTGACGATATAGGCGCGTTCGCAAATGTCGAGTGTTTCCCGGACGTTGTGGTCAGTGAGCAGAATGCCGATGCCGCGTTCTCGTAAATGCAGAATTATCTGTTTGATGTCGTTGACCGAGATGGGGTCTACCCCGGCAAAGGGTTCATCCAGAAGGATGAATTTTGGCTCCGTTGCGAGAGTGCGTGCTATTTCCGTTCGGCGCCGCTCTCCGCCCGACAGACTGAGGCCCCGATTCTTGCGGATATGAGTGATATGGAATTCCTGCAGCAGAGCTTCCAGCTTCTGATGACGACTTTTCGCGTCAAGATCAGGCCGGGTTTCAAGAATTGCCAGAATATTATCTTCAACTGAAAGTGTGCGGAAAATCGACGAGTCCTGAGGCAGATAAGACAGACCTTGGCGTGCCCGCTCATGCATCGGAAGGGATGTAAGGTCAGAAGCGTTAATCTTAATGTGGCCGCTGTCGGCTCCAATCAGGCCCACGATCATATAGAAACAGGTAGTCTTGCCCGCTCCGTTAGGGCCAAGTAGACCCACTATTTCCCCACGCTTAACCTGAAGCGAAACATCCCTGACGACTTTGCGTCCCTTGTAACTTTTCGCCAGGTGGGATGCGTGCAGATTATCCATGGGTCGGCTTCAGTTGGAAGGGGAGTCGGAAAGCGTTGCGCGGCCAGAAATGCCCTCACAAGGGCCGGTAGTCTCCGTGAAGCGACTGTCCGTGTAGTACTTGATTGCCGCGCAGCTGAGCACATCATTTGCACTTCGCAGAATTGCAGACCCGACGAGTTCCACTATCGGTTCACCATCCACGTAATAATAGATGGAGTCACTTTGACCTTCCACGAACGTACCGTTATCGTCCAACTGCTGTCGGTAGCTGGCCGGGGCACCGTTCATAGTAACGCGATTTATGGCGCTGGAGCCTGCTTCGCTTTCGAAAACTGCGCTGTCTCCGCCGATTTCCATAGTACCCTGAGTAACTTTTACATCCTGCTCGAGGGTGATGATCCGAACGCCACCTTCCATACGGCTGGTCGAGCTTCCCAGTGAACTGTAGAGGATGTCCTGGTCTTTGTCAGATTCAAGGCTCGAGGCGCCGAATCCGCTCGTGAAGCAGAACAGCGCTGCGAGGGTAAATTTAATGTTGCGAAGCTGCATACCTGCCTCTTACGTCGCGATGAAAAATGTATTCCTCTGTATCGAGATTTACGCGCATGCCTGTCGCGGATTGCTCGAAGTCCTCACCAACCATGCTCACATCGGCTTCAGTCGTCAGCACGTCCCGGGTCGGATCCACGCTGAGTGTTTGCGTCAGCAGTACGGTCCGATTGCCGGAATCGTCCAGCTGGTAAACTTCTACATCACCATCGAGTATGATTTGCTCGATGGCGTCGCCTTCCTGATTCCCCGTGAAGATTTTCCCCGATCTGGCAACGATATTCCAGCGGGAATCATTTTCCCGGTAGAGCTGAATAAACGGTTCTTCAAGCGCGGTTTCCGCCTCCACGTAGCTGATCTGCCGGCTGGCCTGAAGTGTGTAACGTATCCTGCCATGTTCATCGAAGTGGACAGAGCTGATACCCTCGGAATAGCCATCGTAATTAATGGTCGATGTCGGGGCCGGTGTGTTGGAGGCTTCTCGGTTCTGCGTGAAAAAGTCGATTCCGAGAAACATCAGAGTCGCCAGAATACCGGGGATCAGGATGAACTTTATTCGTTGCATACGTAAGAGTTTACCTGCGCGGTTTTCGATAGTAGGACGTCAGAGGTCCTAATGCTGCCAAAAATAGAGCGCTAGCGACCAAGGCTGTCTTTGATTAACCGATCGTAGGCTCCTCGTGCCTGCAGGAGGAAGTCACAGATTTCACGCACAGCGCCTCGGCCTCCTTCTTTCTCCGTCAGCAGGTCGGCTCTTTTCTTTACTTCAGCGTGACCGTTGGGAACGGATATCCCCAGCCCGACTCGATCAATGACAGCCAGGTCCGGCAGATCATCCCCGGCATACGCA
The DNA here is from genome assembly GCA_041395725.1 of Gammaproteobacteria bacterium. Taxonomy (NCBI): domain Bacteria; kingdom Pseudomonadati; phylum Pseudomonadota; class Gammaproteobacteria; species Gammaproteobacteria bacterium. The sequence goes on from JAWKZW010000001.1 coordinate 3,110,472, forward strand.
ATTTCTTCGTACGGCAGGCATTGTTCCTCTGCAATCTGCTCGAGGACGCAAAGCTTGTCTTCTCGCCCTTTGAACAGCAGGTGGATGCCAAGTTCATTGGCCCGCCAGGACAGTGGCAGAGAGTTCCGCCCGGAAATTATCCCCACATTCACACCGGCCCGTTGCAGGAGTTTAATGCCGTGGCCATCAAGGCTGTTGAATACCTTGAGCTCTTCACCCGAGTCGCCGACATAGAGGCTTCCGTCTGTCATTACGCCGTCAACATCCAGCAGCAGCAGCCTGATTTCCCGGGCTCTTGAGTCTAGTTGCTGTTGCTCACTCTGATAAATCATGGGACTCTCTCCGCAGGTAATTGTCTATACAACGTTAGCCTGCAACAGATCATGCATCTTGAGGATGCCGCTGAGTTCTTGCTCGTCGTTCTTGACTACCAGTGCATAGACACGGTTGTCCTGCATAAGTTTGGCGGCCTCTGCGGCGAGGGAGTTTTCTCCAATGTGCTTGTAATTCTTTGACATGACGGATTCGATTTTAGTCAGCTTTATATCCTTGCCGGAATCAATTGCCCGGCGCAGGTCGCCGTCTGTAAAGACGCCACAAATACTGCCGTCATCATCAACTACGGTAGTCATGCCAAAACCCTTGCGAGTTATTTCTAACAGGGCATCGCTTAATACAGTATGAATGTAGACCTTGGGAATGTTTTCACCCGCATGCATGATGTCGACCACTTTGAGTAGCAGGCGCCGTCCCAAGCGACCACCCGGATGTGAAACGGCAAAATCGTCGCTGGTGAAGCCGCGTGCTTCGAGCAGCGCCATGGCCAGTGCATCACCGAGGACCAGCGCTACGGTGGTGCTGGAAGTCGGGGCCAGACCCAGAGGACAGGCTTCTTCAGACACTCTGGCGTCCAGTTTCACATCGGCAGCCCTGGCCAGCTGCGATTCAGGCTTGCCAGTCATGCTGATCAATGGGATACCCTTTCGTTTCAAAACCGGTAGCAGGGTAATCAATTCTTCGGTGGAACCAGAATTTGACAGGACCATGACCACGTCTTTCTCCGTGATCATGCCCAGATCCCCGTGACCGGCTTCTCCAGGATGGACAAACATTGCCGGGGTACCGGTACTCGCCAGGGTGGCGGCAATTTTTCGTGCAATGTGACCCGACTTTCCCATGCCAGTCACGACCACCCGGCCCTCGCAGGACAACATTATCCGGCAAGCCTTTTCAAAGTCGGAGTCGATACGATCCAGCAGAGACTTTACCGCATGGTATTCAATCTCGATAGTTCGCCTGGCGCTATTAAGGAATTGTTCAGTAGGAATCATGTTCGGGGTGCGGCTCTACATCTGGAAGGCCATGATGCCAAACCAGGTTAAATAGCAGGATATGAGAATGACACCATAGCCTCTGCCGATCATCATGTCACTTCTTGTTGATCGGAAACACAGCCAGGCCAACAGAATAGTCATCAGCAGCATTGCAACAAAATCTCGCTGCAGCAACATGGGCTCAAGCTCTACGGGTGCGAAAAGGCCGGGGAATGGCAGTACGGCTAACAAATTTAGAATGTTCGATCCAACAATATTTCCGATAGCAAGATCATGGTGACCCTTCAGGGCGCAGGCAGCTGAGGCGGCTACCTCCGGCAGGCTGGTCCCCAGGGCTACCACGGTCAAACCGACTATTGCTGACGATACCCCCAGGGCCTGGGCGAGGGATGAGCAGGCCGTGACAATGGCATCCGCGCTCAGTACCAGCAGGGCCAGCCCGAGAACCAGATAAATTGACGCCCGGGCATTGGAGAGATGCATGAGGTTGTCGTCTTCAAGTTCGGGCAGGCTGCTGGACTTGACTCGGTTTCGGAATAGCTTGTAGCCAAAAAAGACCGTAATCGACATCAGAATAATGGCATCAACAAACCCGAGATATAGGTTGGCGAACAGAATGCCGGTCACGATGGTGACTAAAAGCAGGGCGGGGATTTCTTTATGAAACAGAGACTTGGGGGGTCTAAGCGGGCTGATCAGTGCAGCTATTCCCAGCGCAATTCCTATATTGAAGATGTTTGAGCCCAGCGCATTTCCGATAGCCAGTTCAGGTTCATTTTCCACCACCGAAGCGGCGGACGAAAAAATCTCCGGGGCGGATGTCCCGAAGGCGACGATGGTGAGGCCGATCATCAGTGGAGAGACGCCCATATTTCGCGCCAGGGCGGACGACCCGAAAACGAATTTGTCGGCACCCCAGATCAGCCCGACAAAGCCCAGCACGACTATAACTACGTCTAATACCATGGAATTTTTAGCGCGAAATTTGATAAAGCGCTCAATTACAATGGCGTTTAGTCCAGTTTGCAAGTAATAATTTATTGGGGCGGTCAAATATTGTACAATCCACCCCGCGGAGTCCCTGCAACTTCCGTCATCAGGAGTCGTGCTGATTCCATTTACCACCGATACCACACCAGGATGTTGTCCAGGGCATATTGGTCGGAGATAACCAAATGAATACATTGAAGAAGTTAGTTTTTACTGCCGTGCTGTTACTGACCGGCCTGAGCAATGCCCAGGAACCACCCATGACCGCGCTGGCAACTGTTCAGGGTGGCGTGCAGGAATTGCTCGATACTGTCCAGGAGTCGAAGCCCTATTTCCTGACCGACCAGCAGCGCTATTTCGGTGCTATTGAGTCCGCTCTGGTCACTATCGTTGATTTTGAAGCCGTGGCAACTGTTGTGATGTCCCGCTACGCAGAGTCTGCTACGGAAGCCCAGATCAGCCGCTTCGGAACTATTCTTCGCACTACGCTGACGCGATTCTATGGAGCGGCCCTGGCTTCCTATACCGGCCAGGAGCTGGAGTTTGTGCCTTCGAACAATGAACCGACTGACCCCAGGGCCGATAGGATCGTAGGCATGGAAATCAAGGGAATCGGTAGCGGCAACGGCAACGGTAACGGCTCTTTCAGGCTTCAGTACCAGATGTTTCTCAATGAGAACGAAGAATGGAAACTGAAGAATCTGAGCCTCGGGGGGATCAATCTCGGGCGTCAGTACTATACCCAGTTTGCCGCCGCCATGGCACAGTACGATAACGATATCGACACGGTACTGGACAACTGGAAGTAGTAACTCGAGGCCTGACATTGAATTCGCAAATAATTTCACAACTACTTACCGAACAACTTCCTGAATGTGACATCAAGGTAGAGGGTGGTGACGGGAAATATCTGGTCACCGCCGTCGGCGACAGTTTTGACGGTCTGAACGCTGTCAAGCGGCAACAGAAAATCTACCGGATTCTCAACCAGCATATCACCAGCGGAGCTATTCACGCCGTAACCATGCGGCTGTTTACACAGAACGAATTCAATGCGCTTTCGTGACAGCGATTGATTTCATACGAGGGCTTCGATGGATAAGCTGATCATTAATGGCGGCATTTCTCTTAATGGGGAAATTCGCATCGCCGGTGCGAAAAACTCTGCCTTGCCGATTCTGGCTGCCTCGCTATTGACGCGAGAAACGGTAGAAATTCGCAATTTGCCACATCTGTATGACATAACCACGATGATTGAGTTGTTGGGCTGCATGGGCGTTGAGCCCATTGTCGATGAAAAGCTCAGCGTCGAAATAAACAGCAGCACAATCAAGAGCTTCAGTGCCCCGTATGAACTGGTCAAGACTATGCGGGCATCAATACTCGTGCTGGGGCCCTTGCTGGCCCACTATGGGCAGGCGGAGGTCGCACTCCCAGGCGGCTGTGCCATCGGCAGTCGCCCGGTCAATCTGCATATCAGTGCGCTTGAGGCTATGGGAGCACAGATAAAGGTAGAGGACGGTTACATAAAAGCTTCTGTAGACGGCAAATTGAAAGGAAGCCATATTTTCATGGATATGGTGACAGTTACGGGAACAGAGAATGTTCTGATGGCTGCAACGCTGGCCGAAGGACGAACCGTGATCGAGAATGCCGCTCGGGAACCTGAGGTAGTGGACCTGGCTAACTTCCTGGTGGAAATGGGCGCAAAAATAGAGGGCCAGGGTACCGATACCATTGTCATCGATGGGGTTCCTGCGCTGCATGGCTGCAGCTACGCGGTAATGCCGGACAGAATAGAGACCGGCACCTACCTGATTGCGGCGGCCGCCACGCGTGGTCGTGTCCGGGTTAAGGATACCCGCCCTGACATCCTGGAGGCAGTGCTTGCGAAACTGGAACAGGCCGGAGCTGATATCAAGGTTGGTAAGGATTGGATAGAACTGGATATGCATGGCAGACGCCCGAAGAGTGTTTCCTTAAGAACGGCGCCTTATCCTGCATTTCCAACCGATATGCAGGCCCAATTCACGGCTCTCAATGCAGTCGCCGAAGGCACGGGGTCTATCACTGAAACGGTATTTGAAAATCGCTTCATGCATGTACATGAAATGAATCGCATGGGAGCGTCAATCAGGGTAGAGGGCAATACGGTGATTGTCGATGGTGTCGAATCATTGAAAGGCGCACCAGTAATGGCAACTGACTTACGGGCGTCCGCCAGCCTTATCATCGCCGGTCTGGTGTCGCAAAACGAAACGGTGGTTGACCGTATTTATCACATTGATCGTGGCTACGAATGCATCGAGGAAAAACTGCAGCTGTTGGGTGCCAGGATCCGGCGGGTGCCGTCCTGACAGACCCGGGGCGCAAAGCAGATTATGAACGATCCTAAACTGGTAATAGCCCTGACCAAAGGGCGTATATTGCAGGAAGTCTTGCCCCTCTTCGAGAAAGCGGGAATAGTCCCTGCCGAAGATATTTTCAACAGTCGCAAGCTCATTTTTCCCACCAATCTGGAAAATGTCAGTCTGATGATCATTCGCGGTTCAGACGTCCCCACCTACGTAGAATTCGGCAGTGCGGATATGGGGGTAGTTGGAAAAGATCTGATACTTGAGTACGGCGGGGAAGGCTTTTATGAGCCTCTGGACCTGAAGCTGGCCAATTGTCGTCTGATGACCGCGGCGCCGGAGGGGCGCGACCTGGATGTCCTTTGGCGCTCCAGAAGCCGGCTGCGTGTGGCTACCAAATTCATCAATATCGCGCGGCGTTATTTCGCCGAGCAGGGACGTCAGATTGAGTTGATCAAGCTGAACGGCGCGTTGGAACTTGCTCCCTCTCTGGGGCTCGCAGATGCCATTGTGGATATTGTCGATAGCGGCAAGACTCTGAAAGCGAACGGGTTGGAAGCACTGGACCTGATCACGCATGTCAGTTCCCGGGTCATCGTGAATAAGGCCTCACTGAAAATCAAGAACGCGGCTATCCGCGAAATCCTCGGCAAGCTCAAGGCCGCCGTTGATTCCTGATTTCTTTTCGCTTTCCAGACCATTACCAGTAGGTTTTTACCGTAAAGGAAGTTAAGTAGATGCTTACCGAACAGCTTTCAATTCAAGTACTCGATTCAGCAGAGGCGGGTTTTACCGCTGCGCTTGATGCCGCTCTCAAGCGCGGCAACCTGGTTACCGCGGAAGTTGCCAGCACTGTAGCGGCGATAATAAAGGACGTTCGAGAGCGTGGTGATGCCGCGCTGGTCGACTACACCAACCGGTTTGATAAACGCCAGGCTGCCAGCATGGCTGATCTGACTGTCACCGCAGACCAGCTTCAGGCTGCTCTGGAAAGTAGCAGCCGAGATGATGCCCAGGCATTGCGCCACGCAGCAGATCGGATACGCAGCTACCATGAAAAACAGAAACAATCGTCCTGGCAGTACGAGGAAGCAGACGGCTCTGTGTATGGTCAGAAAATCACCCCGCTTACCAGCGCTGGTGTTTATGTTCCAGGCGGCAAAGCAAACTATCCTTCCTCCATGCTGATGCTGGCGATCCCCGCGCAGGTAGCGGGCGTTAATGAAATAATAGCCACCGTGCCTACCGAGTACCGGGAGGGTGACAGAGTACAGAACCTGGTATTTGCCGCAGCGGCACTGGCCGGCGTGGAGAAGGTGTTCAGCCTGGGTGGTGCCCAGGCGGTGGCTGCTCTGGCCTTTGGCACCGAGTCTGTTCCTCGTGTCGATAAAATCACCGGACCTGGAAACATTTACGTCACTGAAGCCAAGCGACAGGTCTTCGGCATAGTAGGAATCGATATGCTCGCCGGTCCGTCAGAGCTGACCGTGATCTGTGACGGCAGCACCGATCCAGATTGGATCGCAATGGACCTGTTCTCCCAGGCGGAGCACGATGAGCAGGCCCAGTCTATTCTTATCGCGACGGATGCTCAATACATCGATGCGGTAAAACGCAGCATCAGCAAACTGCTGCCGGGCATGGATCGCAGGGCTATCATTCGGACGTCACTGCAGGACCGTGGTGTGATTATAAAGGTCAGAGATTTGCGGGAAGCAGCCGAAGTCAGTAATCGGATCGCTCCGGAACACCTTGAGCTGTCGGTGCTGGATCCCGGACAGTTGCTGGACCGCATAGAGAATGCCGGAGCAATATTCCTCGGCAGCCATACTGCGGAGGCGCTCGGTGACTATTGTGCCGGCCCCAGTCATGTATTGCCTACTTCGGGGACGGCCAGGTTCTCCTCAGCACTGGGAGTCTATGACTTTCAGAAGCGCAGCTCGGTGATCAACTGCTCGGTCGCCGGAGCGGCCAGTATTGCTGGAACCGCCGCGACACTGGCCAGGCGTGAATCGCTGCAGGCGCACGCCCTGTCAGCAGAATATCGCCTTGGCGAAAAGAAGCCGTAGTCGTCGGGTCATGGGGTGAACACCATGGCCTGGCCAAAACCCAAAACGGTGGGCAGGTTGAGATAGCGCCCGTCACGGTATACCTGCACCACCACCGCGTCTCCGGGGCGTTTATTCTGAAATTCCAGGATGATGGTTTCCTCATCTACCACGGCAGTATTGCCCACGCGGGTAATTACATCACCGGGTAAGATCCCGGCCCTTTGGGCGGGCCCGCCGTCATCCACGTTTTCTACCAGCATGCCGCGAATATCCGGCACGCCGAAAAACAGCCCGCTGGTCTCTGCGTTTAAAACCTCTCCCGTCAATACGCCCAGATAGCCCGGGTTGTTGGCAATCGCCTCTGCCACCAACTCTTCCATAATAGTTATCGCGGTACTCACCGGCGTTGCAAATCCTATGCCCTCAAAGCGACCTGTCTCGGAAAAGATGGACGAATTGATCCCAACCAGATTTCCGTTTCTGTCGATCAAAGCTCCACCACTATTGCCGGGATTTATGGCGGCGTCAGTCTGAATCAGGTAGGAATCGGTATTTCCGGCCTGATTATCGATCCTGGCGCTGACGATGCCCTGGGACACAGACTGGCCTATGTTGCGGGGGTAGCCGATAGCGAACACCACGTCGCCCACGCTCAGCGTCGTGTCGTCTCCTCTTGGGATAGGCGTCAGGTCGTCCATGTTGATGTGTAGAACGGCAAGGTCATGGGTTTTATCGAATGCCACCAGGGTGGCCGGGGTGCTGCGGCCATCGGCAAGGGTGATGACTGACTCCGAGAGCCACTGACTGACGACATGGAAATTTGTCAGTACGAAGCCATCAGAATTGACAATAACTCCGGATCCAAGACTGCTGTCCTGTTCTCCGAAGTAAAAGGTAATCTGGTCCTCAGATATCTGTTCGACACTCTCGAGGACCGCGGGTATTGCGTGGATGCTGACCACTGCCGGCGCGGCCCGGCTGATCGCGTCTGAGAACGTCAGGTTCTGGGGCGGCGGGCTGTTGACAGTCTCCAGCAGCAGGCTAAGCTCGTTAAGCTTCTGCATCTGCTGGTATTGCATAACGGTAACCGCCAGCAGCACACCGGCAAGGACCGGCCAGCTGCTGAACTGGAGAATTTTTCTTAATTGTTCCATCATATTTTGATCTTGCATCCGGGGCCACAGCCTGTTGCTGATCCGCAATTTTAGGAGGTGCCTCTGCTTAACTGAGGCCCTCTACGCTTACAGCCAGGCTACGCAGCCTACCGTCAATATACCGTGTCATAGGAGTCGTTGTCATGCCAGCCACGTTAAATGCCATTGAATCGGAATTGGCCTCGGTACTCAGGCCGGAGCTATTCAACGATTATTGTCCCAACGGGTTGCAGGTGCAGGGGCGCAGCCAGATCAGCAGGCTGGTGAGTGGCGTCACCGCCTGTCAGGCATTGATAGACCGGGCCGTCACCGAGGGTGCAGATATGTTACTGGTCCATCATGGTTATTTCTGGAAAGGTGAGGACCCGACCGTAACGGGCATCAAGCGGGCTCGAATACAAACCCTGCTGGCAAATCAGATCAGCCTGTTCGCCTACCATCTTCCTCTGGACGTCCATCCGCAGCTGGGTAACAACGCGCAGCTCGGAAAGCTGTTAGGGTTCCAGGTAACAGGTGAATTTGCCTGCTACCAGGGTAAGAATATCGGGCTGTTGGGCAGCCTGGAAACGGCTTGTTCTGCGGATCAGTTGGCAGCCCTGGTGGAATCGCGTCTCCACCGCATGCCACTTGTTATTCAGGGGAAGGAGGCGGAGATCCGCAAGATCGCCTGGTGTACTGGTGCAGCCCAGAATTATATCGAAGAGGCGGTAGCCGCGGGGGCGGATGCCTTTGTTACAGGTGAGGTTTCAGAGCCTACGGTTCACATTGCCCGGGAGTCAGGCATCTGCTTCATCGCCGCGGGCCACCATGCCACAGAACGCTATGGTGTTCAGGCCCTGGGCCACTACCTGGCTGAGAAATTCCAGTTGCAGCACCAGTTCATCGATGTTGACAATCCCGTTTGAACCTGGGGAGACCGGTACCGGTTTCAGAGGATCCCGCTTTCCCGCAGCAGTTGGATTACCCGCTGCAGACATTCTTCTACCGACAGGCTGGCCGTATTCAGTTCCAGATTCGTATGTTCCGGCGGATCGTAGGGGAATGACAGGCCAGGCACATCGACAGAGTCGCTGTTGTCGGCCGCTGCATAGAGGCCGCTAGGGTCACGCTGAATACACACCTCCATGGGTGGGTTCAGGTAAATAATGAGGCAGTTGTCCTTGCCGATTACACTTAGCGCGTGTTCCCGCGAGTCACGATTAGGGGCGACAAAAGAGGCGCATCAGATCAATCCCGAATCGTTCAGGAATTTCGCGACATTGGCACTGCGCCGCAGGTTTTCCGCGCGCCCCTCGGCATCATGGGGGAGGTCCTTGCTGATGCCCAGCCGCATGGTTTTTCCGTCCAGTACCGTACTGACCCTGCCCATGTCGAACAACCTGCGTTCCAGGCCATGGGTGAGTGTGGATTTTCCTGAGCCTGAAACACCAATGAACATAACAGTTACCGGGCGCTGATCGTACCGTGATTGTTTTCATAGTCATCAAAGCAGACTTTTCGTTCCAGCGAAATTTCACAGAAGCCTATTTCGTTCAGCTCCAGCCCGGGTGCCGGATGCTGTGCCAGCGTGTTGACATCTACCTGGTGCCGGATCGAACAGTTTTGATCTTGATTGCCGCCTTGTCGTCAATGGGCATGTGTTCGTCATCAACCAGTATCTTCACGCCGTCCCTATTCACTACTGTTCTGGGTTTGGCGAAGTAGAGCGGTACAATGTCTAGATTGTTCAGATGGATGCACTGCCAGATATCCAGCTCCGTCCAGTTTGACAGAGGGAACACGCGGATGCTTTCGCCCTTGTTCACTTTGCAGTTGCAGATATTCCATAGCTCGGGGCGCTGATTTTTTGGGTCCCACTGGTGGTTCTTAACCTCGGAAGGAAAATATTAGCTCTTTGGCCCGTGATTTTTCTTCATCACGACGCCCGCCGCCAAAAGCGGCATCGAAGTGGTATTTATCCAGTGCCTGTCGGAGGCCCTGGGTCTTTATGATATCGGTATGTTTTTCGCTGCCATGAGTAAACGGGCCAACGCCGGCCGCGACTCCTTCCTGGTTAATGCGTACGAGCAGGCTGAGTCCCAGTTTTTCCATCTGGCGGTCTCTGAACTCAATCATTTCACGAAATTTCCACGTCGTATCCACATGCATGAACGGGAACGGTGGCTTGCCTGGATAAAACGCCTTCAGTGCTAGGTGTAACATTACCGAGGAGTCTTTTCCGACTGAGTAGAGCATCACCGGGTTGTTAAACTCTGCAGCGAATTCCCGGATTATATGAATACTCTCAGCTTCAAGTTGCTTGAGGTGTGTCAGGTTGTATTCGACCATCGTGCTTTACAGGTGCGGTCGAATATCGGTGGGAGTGGTCAGGAATTGCCTGAAGGCCGGAAGCGGGGTGGAGGCTGTTAGCCCCCACCGCCGGCCCTGGTTACTGTTTTTTTATCATTGAAACCTTAGTTAGCTCTGTTTTTTTTATCTTCGTCTTCGTCTTCGTCTTCGTCGCCAGCATCGTCATCCTTCTCGTCGTCTTCCTCATCCTCGTCAGTCTGACTTTCTGTCTCCAGCTCCAGGACTTCTTCGCCAGGGACTTCCTGATCAGCACCAGCAACCTTTGGATTTTCCTCTTCCTCTTCACTCTCCGATCCAGAGATCTCTTCTTCAGAAGCGGCTTCAGCGTCCTCGTCGTCATCAGCCGGCGCCAGGTTTTCAGCGGCGGTTTTCTCGGACTCGGCCTCATCGGAGTCAGAATCGGAAACTTCCTGATTGTCACCCTGACTGTCCTGCTCTTCCTGTTGGGATGATTCGCTGTCCTCCAGTTCCTCACTCAGCACAGGCTCGTCTTCTTCAACGCTGGTCTTTTCGATACCGAAATCTTCAGCCAACGCACCTTTCTGGTCGGGGCTCTGTTTGGTGGCATAGTCCTTGGGAGGATTGAAGCCAAGTGCACTGCTGCCTGAGCCCGCAGTATCGAACACCGCATCCGCCCCGGCCGGCAGTAATTTGTTGGCTACCTCAGAAGTACACAGGTCCTGTGCGCCCGTAGCCAGGTGTTGATAGACGTCCCGGTAACTTTGGGTCATTTGCTGAACCAGATCGGCAGTGACGTTAAAGTGATCGCTGACGTCGTCTTTGTATTGATCATGGCGCTCTTCGAGGCTCTTAACCTGCCCCTCCAGTTCCTTGATTCGTGTCGGGGTACCACTCAGGCGATTCGCGGACAAAGCACCAATGATTACGCCAAGGGCGAGACAGCCAATTCCAATTAACCAAAACATAAATTATGCAGCCTTTGAATAGATTAGTTTTTATAAGATTGTTGAGTATTTTGAATTATGCGGAGTCGGGTAGTATAACCGCATTGGCGGCATTTCGCCGTAAAAAGTTTTACTTTACAATCCCTGGATTCAGCCCTTTCGGCCGCTTTCGATCCTTCCGGACTTTAATGGCATCACAGCAACTCAAGTCACCCCGGCAGCGCTATCAGCGGGATCTCGATACGAAGGTGATTCAGCTGGACCGGGCGCAACTCGAAGCCGTAAAGCGACTGGACACTCTGCATCGGGACCTGCTGCTGTGGCGGGAAAGGATGCAGTCCGGGCCACTGGGCCGGATAGCGATGTTCCTCAACAGGGAAGATCCCAACCCGCCGCGTGGGCTTTATTTCTGGGGTGGCGTGGGGAGAGGGAAGACCTACCTGATGGATGTATTTTATGAGTCTTTACCATTCCCCAACAAGCTCCGCACTCATTTTCATCGCTTCATGCAGCGGGTTCACCATGAACTCAGCGGTCTGAAGGGGGAAAAAGATCCGCTGAAAAAAGTCGCAGGCCGTATCGCGGACGAGGCGTCGGTAGTCTGTTTTGACGAGTTTTTTGTTTCCGATATAGGGGATGCCATGATTCTGTCAGGGCTGCTTGAGGCTTTGTTTGAGCGCCACGTGGTGCTGATCACCACTTCCAATATTGAACCTGACAGGCTCTACGAGAATGGCTTGCAGCGTGCCAGGTTTCTGCCGGCGATCAAGCTGTTAAGTGAAAATCTGGAAACTTTTCACCTGGACGGAGGCACTGACTATCGGCTCCGTAACCTGGCCCGCGCCGAACTTTACCACTACCCCCTGAATGCCGAGGGTGACGCCGCGCTGCAACGTAATTTCGCCAATCTAGCACCGGATTACGCAGAGGCACAGGTTGATCAGGTCATTGAAATACTCGGACGGCCCATTGTCAGTCGCTATGTCTCGGACGACGTGGCCTGGTTCGACTTTGACCAGCTCTGTGGCGGTCCGAGAAGCGTGCACGACTATATCGAGCTCTCCCGAATTTACCATGCCGTGTTGCTGGGCAATGTGCCCCAGCTTGGTGATCAGCGGGGTGATCAGGCCCGGCGTTTTGTCAATCTGGTCGATGAGTTGTATGATCGGGGTGTGAAGCTGATTATGACGGCGGCTGTCCCATTGCCGGATCTGTATAATGGGACCGGTCTCAGGGCCGAGTTTGAGCGGACGGGTAGCCGCCTGCTTGAGATGCAGTCACACGACTACCTGGCCCGTCCGCATAGGCCGTGAAATTATTTTCCCGGTCTCTCGCGGTGGTTCCGGCGTTAATTCCTTTCGGGCCTGCCATGGCAGGATCAGCGTGACTCAGGCCAGGTATGAAAAAGTGACCGTGGGTGGAATTTTCTTGGGCAGGGCTATTGAAAGTTCACGAACGCTCCGGTAGTATTCGCGCTCCTTGTACAAAGGCTCCAGGACTTAGGCGTTAGACGATGAAGACTTTCAGTGCAAAACCCGGACAGGTAGAGCAAAACTGGCTGCTTATTGATGCAGACGGGTTGACTTTAGGCCGTATGGCGGCCGCGATTTCCACTCGCTTGCGGGGCAAGCACAAGGCTGAGTACACCGCCCACGTGGATACCGGTGACTTCGTCGTTGTGATCAATGCTGATAAGGTTCACGTGACCGGAAACAAGGTATCTGACAAGATGTACCACGCTCACTCCGGTTATCCGGGCGGCCTGAAGTCCCAATCTTTTGGAGAACTACAGCAACGAGTGCCGGAAAAAGCCATTAAGCTGGCTGTAAAAGGGATGTTACCGCGCACCCCACTGGGGCGTGCCATGTTCAAAAAACTTAAAGTGTATGCCGGGCCAGAGCATCCCCACAGTGCCCAGCAACCCCAACCTATCGAGATCTAACGAGGCATCAGGCGTTCTATGGCTGCGACTCAATACTACGGCACAGGTCGGCGCAAGACCTCTACTGCAAGGGTCTTCCTGAAGAACGGCTCTGGCATCATTACCGTCAACAAACGACCATTGGACGGCTTTTTTGGTCGGGAAGTGGCAAGGATGATTGTGCGTCAGCCTCTGGAACTGGTCGAAATGACTGAGAAGTTCGATGTTTACGTCACAGTTCGGGGCGGTGGCAGCTTTGGTCAGGCTGGTGCAATTCGACACGGCATTACCCGGGCTCTGATGGAATACGATGAGGAGCTGCGGCCAACCTTGCGCAAGGCCGGATTCGTCACCCGTGATGCACGCGCAGTGGAGCGGAAGAAAGTCGGTCTGCGTAAGGCCAGGAAGAAGCCTCAGTTTTCCAAGCGTTAAGCGTTTAAAGATTTTAAACCTGAATCTATTTTCAACGCCGGTCCTGCTCGCAGGATTCGGCGTTTTTTTATTTCTTTCAAGGCGTTAGGGTCTTTAGTTCGAGTCGGGAAGTGGCGCCGCCCAACAAAATCCACTTGAAAAAAAAGGCAAAATTAACTAACATGCTGCCGGTTTTGCTGGCCTCATCGCGGGCAGCCATAACCCGATTCCACACGTGAACACTTAAGTAGTTTGATCCAGACAGCGGCTCTCCTAAGTAACTGAAGGCTGCACCCCGGCTCAATGCTTGATTTTGAAATAGCTAGCTCTGATAGGAGATTTATAAGGTGACTGACGACAGTACTAATACTGGCCGCAGGCGTTTTTTAGTGGGCTCAACCTCTGCCGTAGGTGCAGTAGGTGTCGTGGGAGCCGCTGTACCGTTTGTCGGCTCCTGGAACCCGAGCGCCCGGGCGCGGGCAGCTGGTGCACCGGTACGTATAGATGTGAGCCGGCTCCAGGAAGGCGAAATTCTTGGGCCAATTCCTGCCTGGCGCGGACGACCAATCTTCGTGGTTAAACGCACCGAAGAGGCGCTCAGCGCGCTCACCACCATGGCCGACCGCCTGACAGACCCTGCCTCCGAGCAGCCCGAGCAGCCAGGCTATGCGCAGAATGAGTACCGCTCCCGTCGTCCCGAGATCCTGGTTCTGGTCGGCTTGTGCCCGCATTTGTTCTGCTCGCCCACGCCCCATATCGAATTGCAGCCGGAGCCTTTTGATGCCGATTGGAATGGCGGGTTCTTCTGCCCCTGTCATGGCTCCCGTTTCGATCTGGCCGGCCGCGTTTACAGTGGATCACCGGCTTCACGAAACATGGAAGTCCCTCCCTACTCCTATGAAAGTGACAATGTTCTCGTTGTCGGTATAGACGAGGAGAATCCGGCATGAGCGATATGAGCGAGACACAAAACGTCATGAATGAGACACCGACTGAATCCAGCAATACTGCCGGCCAGGGTAAACTGGTAACTGGTCTGATTGGGCTCAGGGACTGGGTTGACGCTCGTCTTCCCATAGTCAATGCCTGGGAGAAGCATCTAAGTAAATACCATGCTCCAAAGAATTTTAACTTCTGGTACTTCTTTGGCGTACTTTCGATGGTTGTTCTGGTTCTGCAGTTGCTGACCGGCATCTGGTTGACCATGAATTACACCGCCAGTGCAGAGGATGCCTTTGCTTCCGTCGAATACATCATGCGTGATGTCAATTTCGGCTGGCTGCTGCGCTACCTGCATTCCACCGGTGCCTCAGCGTTCTTTCTGGTGGTCTATCTGCATATGTTCCGCGGTCTCATGTATGGCTCCTACAAGAAGCCTCGTGAGCTCATCTGGATTTTCGGCATGGCCATCTACCTGGTGCTGGTGATGGAAGGCTTCATGGGTTACGTTCTGCCCTGGGGCCAGATGTCCTACTGGGGTGCCAATGTGATTGTGTCTCTGGTCGGTGCGATCCCCATTATCGGTGACGGCCTGCTGGTCTGGGTGCGAGGGGATTTCCTGATCTCCGATGCTACACTGAACCGCTTTTTTGCCCTCCATGTGGTTGCGCTTCCGATCGTTCTGCTGGCCCTGGTTGTGTTGCACATCCTGGCCCTGCACGAAGTCGGGTCAAATAATCCAGATGGTGTAGACATCAAGAAGAACAAGGGGCCGGATGGTGTACCTGTAGACAGCGTACCCTTTCACCCTTATTACACGATGTACCACGATCTGCCCGCGATCATTGTTTTCCTGTTTGTTTTCTGTTTCGTGGTGTTCTTCGCCCCGGAAATGGGGGGTTACTTCCTTGAGGTGGCCAACTTTCAGGAAGCCGATCCGCTGAAAACGCCGGAACATGTGCCCCCTGTCTGGTACTACACGCCTTTCTACTCCATGCTGAGAGCCGTCACCTATCCGCTATTCGGAATTGACGCGAAGTTCTGGGGACTCATTGTGATGTTCAGTGCCATCGCTATCCTGTTCGTGTTGCCGTGGTTGGACAAGAGCCCGGTCAATTCGATGCGGTACAAGGGCTGGTACAGCCGGGTTGCCCTGCTGCTGTTCATTGTGAGCTTCCTGATTCTCGGCGTATTGGGTACTCAGTCGGTGAGCCCGGGCAAGACACTGCTTGCGCAGATTATGACCGTGGTGTATTTCGGATACTTTTTCCTGATGCCGTGGTACACCCGCAAAGAGCGTACCTTTCCAGTGCCGGAAAGGGTCACCATGGGCCGCTGGATCACCTGGCCACAGTTGGCGATTACCCTTGCTCTTTTGATTGCCCTGGTATTCATACCGCTGAGAGCGGTGGCCGCCGAAGCGGGGAATCTGGCTCTGGAGCACGCGGAGGTGAATTTTGATGACAAGGATTCATTGCAGCGAGGCTGGAAGAACTACATGAATTACTGTGTAGGCTGTCACTCGCTGCAATATGCCCGTTATGAAAGAACGGCCAATGATCTCGAAGTGCCTCTGGATCTGGTTATGGAAAACCTGGTGTTCGACGACGCGGCTATCGGAGATCTTATGGAAAATGCCATGAGCATTGACGACGCGAAGGTATGGTTTGGTGCGGCGCCGCCAGATCTCACCCTGGTCGGCCGGGTACGCTCCGCAGACTGGCTCTACACTTACCTGAAATCGTTTTATAACGATGAGTCAAGGCCGCTGGGAACCAACAACACGATATTCGCGAACGTTGGTATGCCCAATGTTCTGCATGAACTGCAGGGGGATGTGGAGTGTGAGCTGCACGCTGATGATCATGGTGGCGAAGTCTGTGAATTGCACCATGTGGAAGGGACCGGCTCTCTGACAGAGGAAGAGTTCGATCAGGCGGTCAATGATATTGTTAACTTCCTGTATTACATAGGTGAACCCGTTAGAGAGCGGCGTAAGGATATTGGAATATGGGTCCTGCTGTTCCTCGCCGTGCTTTATGGTTTCATCTGGGCGACGGCCAGAGAGTTCAGCAAGGATTACCACTGACGGTTCATGGATAGAGGATAAATTATGGGAGTGGTAGCGAAACGGTCTTCTATGACCTTTTATTCCGATGGCAGGAGTCACTACAGTCATCGCGTGCGCATCGTGCTTTCGGAAAAAGGTGTTACCGTCGAAACAATCGACGTTGACCCGGACAAAAAGCCTGAAGACCTGACTACCCTGAACCCGTATAACAGTCTGCCTACGCTGGTGGACCGGGACCTGGTGCTCTACGAGCCCAACATTATGATGGAATACCTGGATGAGCGGTTTCCCCATCCGCCGCTCTTTCCTGTCTACCCGGTTGCCAGGGCGCAGAGTCGTCTGTGGATGTATCGGATCGGCAAAGACTGGTGTTCGTTGGTTGATACTCTGATGGCAGGGAAGGGCAGTGCCGCGGTACTGGAGAAGGCCCGGAAAGAATTGCGGGAGAGCCTGGTCTCTATCGCGCCTATTTTCGCGGAAAAGCCGTTCTTTATGAGCGACGAGTTCAGTATAGTGGATTGCTGTGTTACCCCGATTCTGTGGCGCCTGCCCGCAATGGGCATTGAGTTACCCAATACCAAAACAGTGAAACCATTGCTGGCGTATCGTGATCGACTGTTCGAACGGGATTCCATACTGGACAGCCTGTCTGAGCAGGAAAAGGAGATGGTTTAACTCAGTCAGGCGCCTGTGTCCGGGTATAATGCGCCGGCGAGGTTTTTCCGGTGGCAGAGCATGACTAGATCTGGGGTGTTGGCATGACAATGAGTTCGAGTCGCCCCTACCTGATGCGGGCTCTTTACGAGTGGATACTGGACAATAGCAGCACGCCGTACATTCTTGTTAACGCCCTTGGTGACGATGTTCAGGTGCCGAAGGAGCATGTCAAGGATGGCCAGATTATCCTCAACATATCTCCCACTGCAGTGCAGGCACTCCGCATTGACAACGACGCATTGGAATTCCGAGGCAGGTTTGCCGGGGTTCCGTTCCAGGTGTTTGTGCCCGTGGGGGCCGTGCTTGGCATTTATGCCAGGGAAAACGGCCAGGGGATGTTTTTCGAATTGAGCGAGAGTGAACCCCCGCCCCCGGGACCGGGGAAGTCCGCCGAAGCCCAGAGGCCCAAGCCCGGAAAGCCTTCTCTCCGGGTCGTCAAATAACCTTCAGCTCGCAGGAAAGGCTGACGACGGCCCGGTTCAGTTGATGTATTCGAACACCTTAACAACCCGGGTGACACCGGATATGTTCCTGGCCAGCGCCGCAGCATTGTCCCCCTGCTGCTGATTTACCAGTCCCATCAGAAACACTGAACCGTTTTTCGTAATTACCCGAACCTGAGACGACGGCACCGATTTGTCTGCCAGTAACTGCGCCCGTACCTTGGTGCTTATCCAGGCATCGTTGCTGCGCGCCAGCAGTCCTGTTTTCCCGATTATCTCCAGCTCATTATGAATGCGTTTGATCTTGGTGCTGGCCTCTGCAGCGATTTCGGTGGCACGCTGTTTCATCTGTTCCGACTGAACCTGACCAACAATCAACACCACGCCGTTGTGAGATACCACATCGAAGTTGGCGTTTTTGAATTCCGGCTCCTGAGATTTCATGTTCACGATTATTTTCGTTTCAATGGACTGGTCTTCAATCCGGGCGCCTGTGGTGCGTTTCCCAGGGTCCTCCTGAATACCCTCCGGTCCGGTAGTCTCGACCAGGATGGTGGTACACCCTGTAGCCATGGAGAAGGTCAAGAGGAGCAGAACCCGTTTCATAATGTGCATTATTCGTCACCTCCGAATAGCTGGATGTCTATGAGGTCGCAGAGGCAATGTAAAGCCAGTATATGAACCTCCTGAATTCTTGCTGTGGATTGCACGGGCACCCGGATTTCAAGATCGGTGCCTGCCAGGCAGCCGGCGATTTCGCCTCCGTCCCGACCGGTCATGGCGACAACCTTCATCTCCCGCTCATGGGCCGCGTGAATTGCCTGCACGACGTTTGCCGAGTTACCGCTGGTTGAAATGGCTAACAGCAGGTCGCCCTCCTTGCCAAGGGCGCGAACCTGCTTGGAAAAAATCTCATTAAAGTCATAGTCGTTGGCAATTGACGTCAATGTTGAGCTGTCGGTAGTGAGAGCCAGTGCCGGTAATCCAGGCCTCTCGATTTCGAATCGATTCAACAGTTCCGCCGCAAAGTGCTGGGCGTCCGCTGCCGAGCCGCCGTTCCCGCAGCTGAGTATTTTGTTGCCATCCAGTAATGCCTGCACGCAGATGATGCTGGCGTTACTTATCGCCGGTACGAGATATTCCAAGGCTTTCTGCTTGGCTTCTATACTGGCTTGAAAATGCTGCGCGACGCGCTTTTGTAAATCCACTACGTATTTTCCTTGAAAACCCATGGGTTAATTCCCCGGGAAACCGCTGACCAGGTTCCTCAGCGCTCTGCGGTGCCTTCAGACAAGTCCGCTGGGTTCGTTGCACTGTCTTGACAGGCCCGAGCATGCCGGCGGCAATGTGCCTTGCCAGCGGGTTCGTCTGAAGGTCAGAGCGTTTGGGTAATAAATCAGAAGTTCCCCAGTAATATCGGCCGCAGTCAGAACTTGTTTTATCTACTCCCTGATATCCGCCAGCTAAGTTGTCGGGTTCCCCGCTGTTTATCTGAATCCTCTCTGAACCCGACCGCTTACCAGGCGGCCTGGAAAGCGTCCTTAAGCCAGACAATCTCATAACCCTGAGCACCCTGACTGGCCGTGATCCCTACAATATCGAACCGGCATGGGCAGTTGGCAAAGCGGGAATGTTGCATGAGAAAGTGTCGGGCACACAAGATAATCCTTTGTTGCTTCTGTTTCGTGACTGTTTCGATGGCACTGCCGTGAGAGTCACCCTGTCTCAGCTTCACCTCGATAAAGACCAGGGTTTCACCATCCATGGCGATGAGGTCGATTTCCCCCTGGCGACACTGGTAGTTGCTCTCCACAGGCTTCAGACCGTGACGGGCGAGATGTCTGGCGGCGAGTTTTTCGCCACTGTTGCCTGCAGTGCGGCGCAGGTGGTGAGGGATTTTCACAGGCTCTTCCGTGAGCGAGGTCAGTGGTACATTGGCATTGTTCAGTTCGTTACCAGAGACCCGGTATCTTCCAGTCGCACCGTTCGGCCGTCGATAAAAACAGCGGTCTGCGGGATACGCTCTATGGCGCCAGTCTCTTTCATGGATAACAGTCCGGTGGCGCCCCGGAAATTAATCAATTCGCCCTGTGCCAGCTGATCAAGTCGGGCATACAGGCGGAAACTGTCCACTCCCAGGGCACGGAGTCGCTGCAAAGCACCCTGTGCTGGTCGCAGGCTCTGGGCGATAGTGGCCCTGAGAGGCCATTGTTCCAGCAGCCAGGGGATGTCGGTAAAAATGATCCCGTTCAGGTCACGATTGACCAATTCGTTGCCGCTGCCATCGTTGATTGACGGCACGGCGTAGACGGGGACATCCTCTGCAAAATAGAACGCCAGTGTCGGTTTGATCTGTCTGCCTTGTCTGGCGTTGGCCATCAGGAAAATAAAGTCGATATCCCCACGCCTGACCGGAATAAACTCAATCTCCTCTCTTGGCAGTAGCGCGCGAATTCGTGCAGCCCGAGCCTCGCTGTCATCAATGGCAAGCAAGCCCTTGACGGTGTCTGCATAGTCGCCTTCGCTGGAGTAGTTGACCGCGGAGACAACGCTGCCACCCAGAGATTCCCAGGTGCGGGTGAAGGCCTGTTGGAGGCGCGAGTAGTCGGCGTCGTCGGGAGCGATAACCGCTGCATTGCGAAAACCGGCCTGCCAGGCCCTGTTCGCCGCCTGCCGGATTTCATCTTCCAAGGCCAGGCCGAACTGGTAGAAGAACTCTGAATTGCGCGATTCTAAGTCAGTGTAGTTGAGTGCCAGTGTCGGTACCGGCAACGAGGGCAGGTTGTTTAACTGCCTGACAAGCTCTTTGTTCAGAGGCCCGATTATCAGATCTGCACCAGAATCGACTGCTCTCTGATACAACTCTCGTATCTCAGCGACGCCACTGGTATCGAATACGGTGATTTGCGGAACGTTGCCGTCAGACTCCATGGCCTCATAATACGCTGACAGAAAGCCGTCCTGCACAGCCCGGCCGATCGGCTCCTGAACCGGCAGCAACAGGGCGAGGTGCTTTGGTCGGCGATCCCAGACCGCAGCGAGGCGCTGCAGCGCCGTGGGCGGCATGGAGGCGGCGCTGTGACGATTCCAGACGGACTGCCAGCGTTCCAGAGCTGCCTGCTGTGCCGGGATACTGTATTCCTCGCTGTGCATCGCGCGGGCCAGTTCTATCCAGCCGCGGAGCTGGTAGGAGTCAGCCTGTTCCGCAAGCTGTGTCAGTTCCTGCTCCGAGACGCGTTGCAGGCCCTGCCAGAGCAGATCATGGGATTTCTGTCTGTCGGCAGGCAGGCCATAGCCTCCGGATTCCGAGAGGATCAGCACTGACTCAGCATAACGGCGGGCCGCAAGCAGGGCCTCTGCGCGCCGTTGATTGACCTGTTGTTGCAGTGCAGGCCGCTGCGTCAGTGCCCTCAGCAGATCTTCGTCCAGCCAGTTGAGGGCGGCTTCCGGCTCATCGGAGGCCAGTGCCAGATCGGCCTGCAGAATTGACAGCCGGATACGCAGACGGTTATCGCGGACATTTTCCTGAGAAATTGCAGCGACGACCTGAGCGGCCCGTGCCGGCTGCTGGTCCTGGAGCAGCAGTTCGGCGGCAGTAATTCGGTACTCGCTGGCCAGCGGTTCCCGGCTGCTTTCGGCGAGCTGAAGAAACTCATCGATGCTGCGGGGTTCGCGCTGCTCCACAATCTGCGGAATGGGGGCGGGGGGGGCCGCCACGTTGCAGGCAACCAGCAAAGCCATGGTGATGAAGTGGCAAAGCAGGTGACTGATGCCGGGTCTGGGGATATTCATGCTGTTAAGCTTCAGGATTGCAGTTTGGTATTGAGGCGGTGATACCAGTGACGAAAGACTAATACAGAAGCTTTGCTACAGCAACAAATCAGCAGAAATACCACTGGACGGTGTTGTCGTATCAAGACGCGCTTTGATGAGTGATAATGGCTGCCTGCAGCTTAGGGGCTGCTCACACAGATTTGATTGGCGCTTTTTTAGGCACAACGGCGACAATCAAAACTGTGTGAACAGGCCCCGGGGAACCTCTGAATCACCACAGAAGAAGACATTCGACATGCTCAGAAAAGTTACCGTACCCGGCACGCTCTATGTGGTTGCGACACCGCTGGGAAACCTGGCGGATATCAGTGAGCGTGCGGTTGCAACTCTCGCGGAGGTGGATCTTATCGCCGCGGAGGACACCCGTCACAGCGCCAGACTGCTGGATGTGCTGGCTATTCCCACGCCGTTAATCTCCTTTCACGATTACAGCACTAAGGAGCGACTTCAATCCCTGCTGCAAAAGTTGCAACTGGATCAATCGCTGGCGCTGGTGTCGGATGCCGGCACTCCGTGCATATCAGATCCCGGCTACGAGCTGGTGCGGTTAGCGCGGCAGCAGGGCGTTGATGTGGTCCCGATTCCGGGTCCCAGCGCGGTAGTGGCGGCGCTTTCTGTGTCCGGTCTGCCCAGCGACCGGTTTGTCTTTGAGGGGTTTCTGCCCGCCAGAGGGCACTCTCGGAGGGTGCGTCTCACCGACCTCGTGGAAGAGGAGCGCACACTTATATTCTATGAGTCCCCACACCGCATTGTGGATTGTCTGGAAGATCTGTTGGAAGTGATGGGGCCTGAGCGTGAGCTGTACCTGGGGCGGGAATTGACCAAAAAGTTTGAAACATCCCGGTTAGCGAATGTGGCAGAGATTCTGCGCTGGGTGCGAGACGAGCCCCAGCAGAAAAAGGGTGAGTTCGTCCTGGTGCTGGCAGGTAAGCCCAGGGCTGCAATGAAAGAGGCGCAACTGCTTGAAGGTCTCAGGGTACTGAATTTGCTGGCCGGCGAACTGTCTTTGAAAAGTGCCGCCCGGCTAGCAGCCGGAATCACCGGGGCGCCCAGAAATGCGCTGTACAAGGCAGCATTGGAGAATAATGCTGCCGACACTCAGGATCCACCTTGAAGCCGGCCCGGTAATTTGCTTGAGGGCGGCGCCCAACTGCAATAGACTGTGCGCGAGTCAGCCGGGCAGTTGCTGCCTGTTACCTTGCAAAAGGTAATGGGGAGAGGAAAGTCCGGGCTCCATAGAGCAGGATGCCAGGTAACCCCTGGGGGATGTGAATCCACGGCAAGTGCAACAGAAAATAAACCGCCGGCTACCTCGAAAGAGGTGCAGGTAAGGGTGAAATGGTGCGGTAAGAGCGCACCGCGCGACTGGTAACAGGACGTGGCAAGGTAAACCCCATCCGGAGCAAGGCCAAATAGGAATCCTACGGTGTGGCTCGCACTGGGTTCGGGTAGGCTGCTAGAAGCTCGTGGTGACACGAGTTGTAGATGAATAACTGTCCTCGACAAAACCCGGCTTACAGGCTGGCTCAATTTATTTTTCCCCTGCTGTCTGATAACTCGTTCTTGGGTGAGTTATCGGTCACAGCAAGAGTATTCAGGTAGAGATGGCAGGGTCGTTAATCGGCTACTGCTGCCAGGCCCATTGGACATAGCACGCCGGTAACGCTTCGTCAGGTGTTGCGCGTGTAATGGGCGAAGTTCTCCATTCCCCCTCAAGACTGCCCCTATACGCCCGTTATTCTATGATCAGGCGATCGTCTCTCCCGATTAGTCATCAGGGCAACCCTAGATTATCGTCCGCACCCGCCAAACTCTTTAATTATTTCCCAATTAGTACTTGCACTCGGTCAGACCTGAACCTATAGTGTCGAAAAGTGGGGAATAGTGGGAGAATCTGCACGCCAGTGGGACTCTGGTGGGTGGAAAGAGAAGACACCCCGCGCCAGAACAATAGTCAGCAAGACGGGGAAAGCTGTGTTTCGTGGTGTCAACACCATAAATCTCGATGCGAAGGGCCGCATGGCAATGCCCGCCAAGTATCGGGATAAATTACAGAGCCATTGTGCCGGTCATCTGGTGGCGACCATTGATACCTGCGCCCGTTGTCTGTTGCTCTACCCGGTCCACGAATGGGAAGAGATTCAGCGCAAAGTCGAAGCGCTTCCAAGCTTCAATGCCACCGCCCGCAGAGTTCAACGCCTGCTTATCGGTCACGCCACCGATCTGGAGCTGGATAACAGCGGCCGTATTCTTCTGCCCCAGACGCTGCGCGAGTACGCGGGGCTGGACAAGCACGTGGCATTGATTGGGCAAGGCAAAAAGCTTGAGCTATGGGATCTGGATCTCTGGACCACGCAGCGGGAAGAGTGGTTGTCAGAGTCTGAAGCCGAGGGGGGCGAAATTCCCGAAGAATTGCAGTCCCTTTCGTTGTAACTTTTTGAGAAGCGCCATGGGAAATGAATTTGCTCATCGAAGCGTATTGCTGGAACCGGCAGTAGAGGCCCTGTTGGTGGATCAGTCGGGGTGTTATCTGGATTGCACCTTTGGTCGGGGAGGACATTCGCGAATGATTCTGGACCGGCTCGGGCAGGAGGGGCGTCTATTCGGCCTCGATCGGGACCCGGCGGCGGTAGTCGCCGGTGACGAACTGGCCCGTCAGGATCCGAGGTTCCTCATGGTGCGGCAGAGTTTTGCCAACCTGGGCGCGATGGCCGCCAACCATCAGCTGACGGGCAGGGTGAGCGGAATTCTGCTTGATCTCGGCGTCTCTTCTCCCCAGTTGGACGATGCCAGCCGGGGCTTCAGTTTTCAGCAGGACGGGCCACTGGATATGCGTATGGACCCGGATACCGGGCAAAGCGCGGCGCAGTGGCTGAACACGGCGAGAGAGAGTGAGATTGCCTCTGTCCTCAAGGAGTACGGGGAGGAACGATTTGCCCGTCGCATAGCAAGAGCGCTTGTTGCAGCAAGGGCCGAAGAGCCGATTACCAGAACCGGGCGATTGGCGGAAATAGTGAAGCTCGCCAACCCGGCCTGGGAACGGGACAAGCACCCCGCAACCCGTGCGTTCCAGGGTATTCGGATATTTATAAACCAGGAGCTCGAAGCACTGCGGCAGGCGCTGAATGATGCGCTGCAGGTCTTGTGCATCGGGGGTCGCCTGGTGGTCATCAGCTTTCATTCGTTGGAAGATAAAATAGTTAAGAAATTCATATCCTTGCAGACAAAGGGAGATAGCTTTCCAAGAGATCTGCCGGTGATGCACAGCCAATTGCATCCGACGCTCCGGACAATAGGTAAACCGGTGCGTCCCAGTGAACAGGAAATTGCCTCAAATCCCCGTTCGCGAAGCGCGATTATGCGAGTTGCTGAGCGAATTGCCTGAGTCGATAGAGAAACAACGGAAATGACAGTCGCCCGGAGACAACAAAGAGCATCGACCCGTTCTGCCACGGCGCCAGATTCCGTGTTGGCCTGGTTAGGGCTGAACCGGGTTGCCTCCCTGCACCTGTTGACCCTTCTCTCACTGGTGCTGGTTTCGGGCTTATCCGTCGTTTATCTCACTCACAGGGACCGAGTGCTGTTTAACGAGCTACAAAAACTGCGGGATGAGGCCAACGAGCTGGATGTGCAATGGGGGCAGTTGCTGATTGAGCAGAGCACTCTGGGAGTCGGGGGACGGGTTGAACAGCGCGCCACCGAAGTGCTGGAAATGCGGGTTCCGGAAATTGAAAAAATAGTGATGGTGATAAATGAGCAAGCAGGAAAATAAGCACGCCGTCGGTGCCTGGCGGCTGTACCTGGTGTATTTCTGTCTGGCCCTGTGTGTCGGTCTGATCGGCTGGAAAGTCGGCAACCTGCATATTGTTGAACGGGATTTTCTACAGGGGCAAGGGGATGCCAGGACTATCCGCACCGAACCGATAATAGCGCATCGGGGTATTATCAGAGACCGCAATGGTGAGCCACTGGCGGTCAGTTCTCCGGTTAAGTCAATCTGGTTGAATCCCAGGCAGATCAATGGAGATTCGGTCTCCATACGGCGCCTTGCCGAACAATTGGACCTTAATCCTGATGTGCTGGCGAACAATATAGCCGCTAACGGGGAAAGGGAATTTCTGTATGTCAAACGACGCCTGCCACCGGCTGATGCCAATCGCGTGTTGGAACTTGGAATTTCTGGTGTCTACGCGCAGCAGGAATATCAGCGTTACTACCCCCAGGGCGAAGTCACTGCACATCTGGTTGGGTTTACCAATGTGGACGATGAGGGGCAGGAAGGGCTGGAGCTCGCCTACGACAACTGGCTGAGTGGCAAACCGGGCAGTCGGCGCGTCATGAAAGACCGGCGTGGCAATATCATTGAAGAGTTAATGATCCTGGAAACCGCTGAACCGGGGAACAATCTGCGCCTGAGTATTGATGCCAGAATTCAAAACCTGGCCTATCGGGAACTCAAGGAGGAATTCGTTAAACGTCGGGCCAAATCCGCCACCGCCGTGGTTCTCGATGTGGCAAGTGGCGAAGTGCTGGCGATGGTTAATCAACCCTCCTATAACCCGAATAACAAGGCCGGTATCAGGGATTTCAGCGTAGTGCGGAATCGGGCTGTCACCGACGTTTTTGAACCGGGTTCAACGGTCAAGGCTTTTACCATTGCGGCGGCACTTGAGAGCGGTCTTTACCAGCCTGCCACCGAGATAGAGACTCGGGGCTGGATGATGGTCAGTGGGTACGAAGTCCGGGACAGTCTTAACTACGGTGTGTTGAGCCTGGAAAAAATTATAACCAAGTCCAGCAACGTAGGATCAGCCAAGATAGCGCTGCAACTTGGCCCGGAAACCCTGCGGGACATGTTTGCCCGGGTAGGCTTCGGTGAGGTCACCGGGAGTGGTTTTCCAGGTGAAAGCGGGGGCAGCCTGCCAGCCATAAGAACCGGCTGGAGTCGAATAGAAACGGCAACCCTGTCATTTGGCTATGGTCTTAACTCTTCCGCGCTGCAACTTGCCCAGTCCTACTCGGTACTGGCCGATCAAGGCATCAAGAAGCCGTTATCCCTTCTCCACATCAGTGAAGAGGAGGTTGCGGCATTACCTCGTGAACAGGTGCTCAAGGCTGGTATCAGCCGCCAGGTTATTGACATGCTGGAAACAGTAGTCGACCCGAAAAAAGGGGGCACCGCCGCTGACGCGCGGGTGCCTTTCTACTCCGTGGCAGGTAAGACCGGAACGGCGAGAGTTGTTGGCGAGTTCGGGTATGAAGAGAATATTCATAACTCGCTTTTTGTCGGAATGGTGCCGTCAGCCAACCCCAGGATCGTTGTGGTGGTTGTGGTTAATGAGCCCAAGGGTGACGAGCATTATGGTGGTCAGGTAGCTGCCCCGGTATTTTCCCGTATCGCAGCCGGGGCCATGCGTCTGCTGAATGTTCCGCCAGACAGGATGGGCGATCCAGGAGGTTCAGGGGAAACCTGACGCGGTGTTATGAATACGGCAGAAAAAGTAATGAACAGTGTATCGCTCGGGCAACTGATTGAAGGCCTGATAGAAATGCCGGCGCCACTGCCGGTTGGATTTGACGTGCGGGTGACCGGCGTAAAAATGGACAGCCGGCTGTTGCAGCCAGGTGACCTGTTCATAGCCTGTTTCGGTCAGAATCACGATGCCAGGGAGTACATTGATCATGCGCTGGAGCTGGGTGCTGTGGCGGTGCTGGCCGAGTCAGGCGGCAAGTGGCAGGGTATTCAATGGCTGGACAATGTGCCAGTCATCCCAATTGATAATCTGACCACCAGGATCAGCGAGATCGCCGGGAAGTTTTACGGTAATCCCAGCGAACGTTTGAAGGTTATAGGTGTTACTGGAACAAATGGTAAGACAAGTTGCTGCCAGTTTATTGCCCGGGCGCTGGAAGCCAGCGGCATCTCCTGTGGAGTGATAGGCACCCTGGGGTATGGTACAGTGAATGAGCTACGGGAGACCTCTCATACCACGCCCGACGGCGTATTCACTCAGTTTGCGCTGTCGGAGTTGCAGCGAAACGGGGCGGATGCCGTGGCAATGGAGGTTTCTTCCGTCGGCCTGCACCAGCACCGCGTTCAGGCGGTCAGCTTCGACACGGCAATCTTCACCAACCTTTCGCGCGATCATCTCGATTATCACAAAAGCATGGAAGTCTATGCCGTCAACAAGCGGAAGCTGTTTTCCTTCCCCGGGTTGAAAGCGGCAGTGATCAATCTTGACGACAGTTATGGCCTGTACATGATGGATGCTGTGTCCAGAGATGTGCAGGTTTATACCTACAGCCTCTGCAATCACACCGCGACAGTTCATGCCAGGAGCATTGTGCTCAACCGGCATGGGTTCGAGGCGGAAATTGTCACGCCACATGGTGAGGGCAGGATCAGTTGTCCACTTTTCGGCAACTTCAATATCAGCAACGTCCTGGCGGTAGTTACAACCCTGATGAGCCACTTCGAGCGGCTGGGGGCTGTCGACCTGGAAAGACTGTTTGCCGCGGTGTCCGGCCTGAAGCCGGTCCATGGACGTATGGAAATAATCGGCAGTAGCGATGAGTTGACCTGTATTGTCGATTACGCACATACGCCGGAAGGGCTGAAAAGTGCCCTGTTAGCGATCAGGGACCACTTTGACGGTGAGGTTTGGTGTGTATTCGGTTGTGGTGGAAACCGAGATCGGGGCAAGCGCCCCATGATGGGGGAGATTGCCAGGGCCTATGCCAGCAGATTGATAATCACCGACGACAACCCGCGAAACGAACGTGGCGAGGACATTGTTCGGCATATCATGTCCGGCATCGACGGGGCAACCGGTGTCGAGGTGATACGCGACAGAGCCCAGGCAATCGATCAGGCGATCGCCTCAGCCAGCCCTGGGGATATTGTGCTTATCGCAGGCAAGGGGCATGAAAACTACCAGGATATAGGCGGAAAAAGAACCGTGTTCAGTGACGCCAGTCAGGTACGGCTGGCTTTACGGCGACGCTCAGCAGGGCGTTGAGACAAGGCGAGGCGAAATTGATCGGGGCGATGTTTTTAAGTGAGATTACCGGTGCGCTGGGTGGCAATTTGCTGGGCGGCGACGGGCAGTTTACTTCGGTCTCAATCGACACCCGGCGTCTGCGGGCTGGTGACTTGTACGTAGCCATCAAAGGCGCGAACTTTGACGGCAACGATTTCGTGGCAGACGCCGAGCGGAACGGGGCCTGTGGGGCCATCGTCAGTCACTCGGTGCCGGTGGAGCTGCCGCAACTGGTGGTGAAGGATACCACGCTTGCGCTTGGCCAGCTCGCGGCACTTAACCGGCAGGCTTCCGTCGCAAGAGTGGCAGGTATCACCGGCAGCCAGGGTAAGACAACGGTAAAGGAAATGGCCGGCGCCATCCTGTCGGTTGCCGGTGAGACGCTGGTGACACAAGGCAATCTCAACAACGCGATCGGGGTACCGCTGACCCTGCTGCAGCTCAATACCGAACACCGCTTCGGAGTCATCGAAATGGGTGCAAACCACGGCGGAGAAATTGCCTACAGCGTAAACCTGGTAAAGCCGGATGTCGCCATTATTACCAATGCGGCGCGAGCCCATATCGAAGGGTTTGGCAGTTTAGAAGGCGTATGCAAAGGCAAGGGAGAGATCATCGAGGGCCTCGGTCCGGACGGTACTATGGTGCTTAATTATGACGACAGATTCTTTGCGACCTGGAAGGAGCGAGCCGGAGACCGACGGGTTGTGAGCTTTTCCTGCGAGAATTCCAAGGCTGATTATTTCGCCAGCAGAATTGAAACCGATGCTTCGGGTCGGACCTGCTTTCTGCTCCAGGGTCGAGGAGTGCAGGTCCCGGTGAGGCTGGCTCTTCTGGGGCGGCACAATGTGGGAAACGCCGTGGCAGCAGCTGCGCTGGCAATTGAAACCGGTGCGAACCTGGAACAGGTCAGGGCGGGTCTGGAAAGCATCAGGCCGGTCAAGGGGCGGCTGCATGTTGTCGATAACGTTTTCGGTGGCCGGCTTATCGACGATAGCTATAACGCCAGTCCAGAGTCGTTTAAGGCGGCGATTGATGTGCTGGCCGAGCTCGAGGGACACCGGATTCTGTTAATGGGAGATATGGCTGAGCTTGGCAGCTCCACGCTGGACGCGCACCGGGAAATTGGTGTTTACGCCCGCGACGCGGGGGTGAATGAGCTCTGGGCAGTCGGCCAGGCAAGCGGTACCAGTGCGACAATTTTTGGCCAGGGTGGCCGGCAGTTTGAAGACAAGAAGCAGATTGTCGAGCACTGTAAGGCCAGCCTGAGACCTGGTGTGACCTTGTTGATCAAAGGCTCCAGAAGGGCGGGCCTGGACGAGATTGTCCGGGCACTGGGTGACAGTCACGGTGTTTGAAAATAACTTAGGGGCCCAATAATGCTCGTCTGGTTATCTGACTATTTAATGCAGATCGACAGCAATTTCGCTGTACTGCAGTACATCACCGTGAGGACGATTTTCAGTGTCCTTACGGCTCTCGGTGTCTCTCTGCTGATTGGTCCGTTCATGATTCGACGTCTCAACTATCACCAGATAGGTCAGGTAGTGAGAGACGATGGACCGGAAACCCATTTCAGCAAGGCTGGCACTCCGACTATGGGCGGTGCACTGATCCTCGTCAGTATTGGACTCAGCACGTTGATCTGGGGTGACCTGCAGAACCATTACGTCTGGATTGTACTGTTGGTCACGCTGGCCTTTGGCGCCATCGGGTGGGTGGACGATTACCGCAAGGTCTTCAGGAAAGATCCCAGAGGGCTGTCGGCCAGATGGAAATATTTCTGGCAGTCTGTCATCGGAGTGACTGCAGCATACTGGCTCTACAGCTCCGCTCCGGGGCCCGCGGAACTCACCTATATAATTCCGTTTTTCAAGGATGTAGCCCTGGACTTCGGCGTTGTTTACATTCTGATCAGTTACTTTGTGATCGTCGGCAGCAGCAACGCTGTCAATCTGACAGATGGCCTGGACGGGCTGGCAATTCTTCCGACCGTGATGGTGGGGGGCGCCCTGGGTGCGATCGCCTACTTGAGTGGCAACGTGGTTTTTTCCGAATACCTGAACATTCCCTACATAGTCGGCGCCGGTGAGGTGGTGATTTTTTCCGGCGCGCTGCTGGGTGCCGGTCTCGGATTCCTCTGGTTCAACACGTATCCAGCCCAGGTGTTTATGGGAGACGTGGGAGCTCTGGCCCTGGGCGCGGCCCTGGGTGCGCTGGCGATCGTGTCACGTCACGAGATTGTTCTGTTCATCATGGGGGGGGTCTTCGTGATGGAAACGGTTTCAGTAATTCTCCAGGTGGCCTCGTTCAAGCTTACGGGCAAGCGGATATTTCGAATGGCACCCTTGCATCACCACTTTGAGTTGAAGGGATGGCCGGAGCCCCGCGTTATCGTGCGCTTCTGGATTATTACCGTAATGCTGGTGCTGTTTGGGTTAGCAACGCTGAAGTTGCGATAGGGACGGTTTGAAACAAGTTGGCGAACAAATCGAGCGACGAGAAAATTTCGGTGATTGTCGGATCAGGAAAAACCGGGCTGTCCTGTGCGAGATTTCTACAGGACCGGGGACTGCCTTTTATGGTAGTGGACAGCCGGATTGATCCGCCCGGAATGCAGCAGCTGGTGGAGGAATTTCCGGAAGTCCAGCTTGAGCTGGGTGGCTTTCGCTCTTCGACTTTTAACAACGCCAGGCAGCTGATTGTCAGTCCGGGCGTCAGCCTGCGTGAAACGGCCATAGTCGAGGCAAGGAGCCGGGGTGTGCTGGTCACCGGTGACATCGATCTGTTCAGCCAGTATGCGACTGCACCCGTAGTGGCAGTGACCGGTTCGAACGGGAAAAGTACAGTGGTTTCCCTGGTGGCCGAAATTTTATCAGCAGCAGGTCAGAAGGTGGGGTTGGGCGGAAATCTTGATGGCGCCAATGCCAGGCCGGCCCTGGAATTACTGCTCAGGAAGCAGACCAGGTGGGACGTCTTTGTGCTGGAGCTTTCCAGTTTCCAGCTGGAAACTACCAGTGATCTTCGTGCTGAAGTCGCAGTGATTTTGAATCTGAGTGAAGACCACATGGACCGTTACGATGATATTGACGGGTATTGGCAGGCCAAGCAGCGGATCTTCAGGGGCGCCAGGAAGATAGTGGTTAACCGGGATAATCCTTTCAGTGAACCTCCGGACCCCGGCAGCGCGCAAATCCTGAGGTTCGGCGTGGGTGAGGCCGTCGACGGTGAGTTTGGTCTCTCCGAGTTGAATGGGACTCAGCACCTGTGCTTCGGTGACACCGCAGTGACGCGGGTGGATGAGCTGAAAGTGGCGGGCCGGCACAACGTCGCCAATGTGCTGGCGGCAATGACTATCTGCCATGCACTGGGTGTGGACCTGAAAACTATCGGCGCGGCGGTGAGGGAGTTTCGTGGTCTGCCAAATCGCTGCCAATGGGTAACCAGGGTCGACGACGTGAACTATTACAACGATTCAAAAGGTACCAATGTTGGAGCCACCGTTGCCGCTATAGACGGTGTGGGGCAGGCCATTAGCGGGCGCGTCGTGCTCATTGCCGGCGGGGTTGGTAAAAGCGCCGATTTCACTCCCCTGCGGCCGGTTGTTGAACGATATGTCAGGCTGGTGATAGTGATCGGGGCCGCGGCCAGGGAGCTTGCCGAGACCCTGAAGGCGCAGACTGGAATTCAGTTTGCCGGTGACATGGACGAGGCGGTCAGGCTGGCCAGGAAGGAGTCTCTACCCGGTGACGCAGTCCTGCTCTCGCCAGCCTGCGCCAGCTTCGATATGTTCAGGGACTTTAATCATCGTGGACAGGTGTTCACGGAAGCCGTAAGGAGTTTGCAATGACAGCTCGTTCTGTCGGTGTCCGGCCGGGATCAGGCCTGCTGCAGGGTAATGGCGCTGCGCTGCCGATCAATGGGTTGTTGCTGGTTTCCCTGTTGCTGCTGGTCGTGGGTCTGATGATGATGACCTCGGCGTCGATAGAGATATCCAGTGGCCAGTATTCAGATCCACTGCACTACTTCAAGCGCCAGGTCATCTTTGCTGCTGTCGGGTTGCTGGTCATGCTGGTAACCGTCAATATTCCGACCCGGAGCTGGTACTCCGCAAGCAAACTGCTGTTGTTGCTTGCTTACATACTGCTGGTGCTGGTGTTGATTCCAGGTATCGGGAAAGTGGTTAATGGCAGTGCCCGCTGGATTCCCCTGGGATTGTTTAATCTGCAGCCATCTGAGCCGGGGAAGCTATTCCTGGTGTTGTATCTGGCTGCCTTTCTGGAGCGTCATCAGGAAGAGGTTCGTGACCGCTGGTCAGGTTTTTTCAAGCCCTTGCTGGTGATCGGGCCCGCGGTTGTTTTACTGCAGAGGGAACCCGATCATGGCGCAATAGTCATCCTGTTGGCTGCCACCTTCAGCATGCTGTTCCTTGCCGGCGCCAGGTTGCACAGGTTCCTGCTGGTAGTGGCTGCCTGTGTCTCCGCGGTCGTTGTGCTGGCGATTAAGTACCCGTATGTAATCGAGCGATTTACCTCCTTTATGAATCCCTGGGCCGATGAATACGTTTACGGAAGTGGCTATCAGTTGACACAGGCGCTTATCGCTTTCGGGCGGGGCGAATGGTTTGGCGTGGGGCTTGGCAACAGTATTCAGAAGCTTTATTTCCTCCCCGAGGCACACACGGACTTCGTTCTCGCTATCCTGGCCGAAGAGTTAGGGCTGCTTGGCGTTTCAGTGGTGCTGGCGCTGCTGACACTGCTGGTCTACTGCGGACTGTCGATTGGCAGGGCAGCCGAGCGTAAAGGGCTCAGGTTTCAGGCGTATTCCGCCTACGGAATTTCCGTCGTTTTTGCCAGCCAGATACTCATCAATGTAGGCGTCAATACAGGCCTGTTGCCTACCAAGGGGCTGACTCTACCGTTTATTTCCTACGGTGGTGCCAGTCTGATTATCAGCTGCATGATGGTGGCGATAATGATTCGAATTCAATATGAGACTGACCGTGTTCCGGCACCTCGCAGAAAGTAGGTGCATCGGCTAATGGGGCGCAAGGATGTGACGGTGTTGATCATGGCCGGTGGCACTGGAGGGCATATTTTCCCTGCCTTGTCGATTGCCGAAAAATTACAGGCTCGTGGTGCACACGTCGAATGGCTCGGTTCCGATGCGGGAATGGAGAAGGAAATTCTGGGTAGAACAGCTATTCCCCTGCATCTCATATCGGCCAGAGGCCTGCGGGGCAAGGGGTGGCTGAGTCTGTTGCTGGCGCCAATGATGATTTTTCGGGCCACTGCTCAGGCGTCGCGAATAATCGGTGCGGTAAATCCGGATTGTGTGCTGGGGATGGGAGGATTCGTAACCGGACCAGGGGGGGTGGCGGCCAGGTTGCGGCGGCGAACGCTTCTGATACACGAGCAGAATGCCGTGCCTGGGTTGACTAACAAGTTGCTGGCGCCATTGGCGCACCAGGTCCTGGAGGCTTTTCCGGACACTTTTCCCGCTTCGGCCAGGGCAGAGTTGGTTGGTAACCCGGTACGGCAGACTGTTGCTGCTGTCGGTCGGGGACGACAACCGAGCGGAGCCGGAACCTTGCGGGTACTGGTGCTCGGCGGCAGTCAGGGGGCGCAGGCCATAAACAAGGTGATACCAGCGCTACTGGCTAACTGGAAAGAAGGGAAAAGGCCGGAAATCCTGCACCAGGCGGGAAGAGCCAAGTTGGAAGAAACCGAACTTGGTTACAGGAATCATAACGTGAGTACAGGAGAGCAGATCAGGGTGGTGGATTTTATCGATGATATGGCGGCGGCTTACCAATGGGCCGATCTCGTCATCTGCCGCTCCGGTGCGAGCACCGTGGCAGAAATTGCCGCTGCCGGACTGCCCGCAATCTTGATTCCTTACCCTCATCACAAGGACAGGCAGCAGCTCAAAAATGCCCGTTGGCTCGCAGACGAGGGTGCTGCGTTAGTCATGGAACAGGCAGTTCTGACAGCTGAGGGTCTGACGACAGTAGTCGTCAATCTCGATCATGACAGGGCGCGACTCAAGGCCATGTCCGGTGCAGCAATACGCCTCGCGATCACGGATGCAGACGAGCGCATTGCTGACCGATGCCTGGAGGCTGCCGATGTTTGATGCCAAGCGCATGTACCAGATTCCCGAGATGCGGAGAATCAACACCATTCACTTTGTCGGGATAGGTGGTGCCGGGATGTGTGGAATAGCCGAAGTATTATTGAATCAAGGTTATAAAATAACCGGGTCAGACATCAGGCCATCCAGAAACACTTTCCGTCTGGAGGGGTTGGGGGCGCAGATATTTATCGGGCACAAGGCTGAAAATGTCGATCAGGCCGATGTGGTTGTCTTCTCCAGTGCTGTCACTGCTGAGAACCCTGAGTTAATGGTTGCCAGAGAGTTGGGCAAGCCAACAATCGCGAGAGCCGAAATGCTCTCCGAGTTGATGCGGTATCGGCATGGAATAGCCATTGCCGGGACTCATGGCAAGACCACGACAACCAGCCTGCTGGCCGCGATTTTCGCGGCTGAGAAACTGGACCCGACTTACGTTATCGGCGGCCTGCTGAACAGTTCAGGGACCAATGCCAGGTTGGGTGAAAGTCGGTATCTGGTGGCTGAGGCTGATGAGAGTGATGCATCGTTTCTGCATCTTCAGCCGATGGTGGCAGTTGTCACCAATATTGATGAAGATCATATGTCAACTTACGAAGGGGATTTTGACAAGCTGAAAAACTACTTTGTCGATTTTCTACACAATCTCCCCTTTTACGGATTGGCGGTGTTGTGCATCGACGATCCAGTGGTGGCGGAGATTCTGCCCAGGGTTTCGCGTCCCATACTCACATATGGATTTGCCGAGCAGGCGGATTTTCGCTTGACGGAGTTACGGCAGAATCGACAGGTGACGCAGTTCAGGGTGGAGAGGCCTGACGGGCTGGCTCCACTCGAGCTGACCCTCAATATGCCCGGACGTCACTATGCCCTGAATGCGACTGCAGCCATCGTGGTGGCGAGCGACGAAGGCGTTTCTGATGCGGCGATCGTGCAGGGAATTAACGATTTTTCCGGCGTGGGGCGTCGCTTCGAAATGCTGGGGGATTTTCCGCTGACCACGGGTGGCACTGTGATGCTGGTTGATGACTACGGGCATCATCCCCGGGAAGTGCAGGCAACTATCGCCGCCATAAGGGCCGGATGGCCAGGCCAGCGGCTGGTGATGATCTACCAGCCCCATCGGTACAGCCGCACGAAAGATCTTTATGAGGATTTTGTCGAAGTACTTTCCGATGTGGACGTCCTGCTCATGCTTGAAGTATACGGGGCTGGTGAAGCCAAGATTGCCGGAGCAGATTCCAAGAGCCTGTGTCGCAGTATTCGGCTGCGCGGCCAGGTAGACCCGGTGTATGTCCAGAGACAGGAAGAATTACCGAACCTGCTGGCTACACTTTTGCGTGATGGGGACATAGTCGTTACCCAGGGAGCAGGCAGCGTTGGGGCTCTGGCGAAACAGTTGGAAGAGGAAGGGTTCGACGTTAAGAGTGTCGGGTAAAGAGCAAAGAGCAAAGGGAAAAGGGCCGATATGCCCATAACAAAAACTTTGAAGTGAACCTATGGAATCTTCGGAACTAGCAGGACTGATCGAAAAAGCCGGCCGGGTTGCGGTGTTAATGGGGGGCACTTCCGCCGAGCGGGAGATATCCCTCTTGAGCGGTAAGGCAGTGGCGGACGTGCTGGCAACTATCGGACTGGACGTGGTGCCAGTGGATGCTGCGAATGACCTGGTCAGTCAGTTGCAGGAGGTGAGGCCAGCGCGGGTCTTTAATCTGCTGCATGGTAGGGGCGGGGAAGACGGGGTGGTCCAGGGTCTGTTGCGCTCTATGAACATTCCCTTTACCGGCAGCGATGTGCTGGCTTCGGCACTGGCCATGGATAAGCTGCGCAGTAAGTTGGTGTGGCGGCAATTGGGGCTGAGCACGCCGGATTTCGTGACGCTCAACAAGGACAGTGACTGGGAAGCCATCATCGCAGATTTTGGCGCTGCAGTGGTTAAGCCGGTGAACGAAGGATCCAGTATCGGCATGTCCATTGCCGATTCCGCTGTTGCTTTGCAGGAGGCTTTTCAAAAGGCCAGGCAATACGATCAGACCATCCTCGCCGAGCAATATATTGCCGGTGACGAATTTACCGTGACGATTTTGCAACAGACAGTGCTGCCGGCGATTCAGTTGAAGACCGATCACGAATTCTATGACTTTGATGCCAAGTATCTAGCCAATGATACCCAGTACCTGTGTCCCGTCGACCTTTCGCCGGAAGCCCTGAGCCAGTTGAACAGTCTAGCTCTGTGCGCATTCAACGCGCTGGGCTGCGAGGCCTGGGGGCGCGTGGATATCATGCGCGACGGTGAGGGCCGGTTTTATCTGCTGGAGGTTAACACCGTCCCCGGCATGACAGACCATAGCCTGGTTCCGATGGCCGCCAGACAGGCAGGAATCAGTTTTGAGGATCTACTGCTGCAGATTCTATTCGCCAAGGGCATCGATCAGGAATAAGACCAATGGCAACCAGTCAGCAATTTGACAATAGACGCGCACCCCAGACTCCTGGGGCCAGGCGGCGCCTGCCGGGCAACGACCAGCCCCTGAAGCCGCGGGGGGTTAACTGGCCGGCGTGGCTGGGCGTGGGTTTGATTTGCCTGCTAGGCGCGGGGGTGGCGATTCCGAATCGAGACGCTATTGGGCGTTATGTGAACAGGCCGATCGAAGCTGTAAAACTCACGACTTTGCTTAATCGTGTCAATGAGAGTGAAGTTACGGGACTGCTTGCCGCTTATATGCATGAGGGCTTTTTCGATATCGACGTTTCTGTTGTGAAACAGCAGCTTGAATCTCACCCGTGGGCGGCCCGTGCCGAGGTCAAGCGGATCTGGCCAAATACTATGGTCATTGCGCTCACCGAGGAAACGGCAATTGCCCGATGGGGTGAGGAGTCACTGCTTAACCAATCGGGTCAGATCTTTACTCCGTCTCAGCTGGATGATGCTGTTTCGCTGCCATTGCTTGCGGGTCCGGAAGGGTCCGAGACCAGGATGATGGAGCAGTTCCAGGCTTTTAACCAGATTCTGTATGCCTCTGGTCTGCGAATCGAAAAATTGATTCTTAGTGAGCGTGGCAGCTGGGAGATCGCTGTTAGTGGCGGGTTACGATTGGTGGCAGGCAGAACCGCTGTGCGGGACAAGCTAAAAAGATTCGCTTCTATTTATGATAAGTGGATTGGAAACGATATAGCTGACATCGAAGAAATTGATCTACGTTACAGCAATGGCTTCACGGTGAAGAAAAAACAGCACGACTTATCTGAGGTAGCCGTTCGGTGAAAGCAATCTGGTTCATTGGTACCGAATTGATGTGTGGTGCATCGATCACTTTATCAGGATTCAATCCATGAGCAGTTCGGCCGGGGAAAACATTATTGTCGGCCTGGATATCGGGACGTCCAAGGTCGTTGCCATTGTTGGCAACATCAATGGGGATGGCAGCCTGGATATCGTCGGGATCGGCAGTCACCGTTCCAGAGGCCTCAAGAAAGGCACGGTGGTAAATATTGAGTCCACGGTAGATTCAATTCAACGGGCGGTAGAAGAGGCGGAGCTGATGGCCGGGTGCCAGATCACCTCAGTGTACGCCGGTATCGCCGGCAGTCACATTCGCAGCATGAACAGCCATGGCATTGTGGCGATCCGGGATGGCGAGGTGATGCGTGCCGATATCGAGAGGGTAATTGACGCCGCTCAGGCAGTGGCTATTCCTGCGGATCAAAGAGTGCTACACATTCTGCCCCAGGAATACATCATAGACAGTCAGGAAGGAGTCAAGGAACCACTGGGGATGTCCGGTGTGCGGCTGGAAGCCAAGGTCCACCTGATCACCTGTGCAATCAATGCCGTGCAGAACATCGAAAAGTGTATCAAGCGCTGCGGCCTGGAGACCGAAGAGATTATTCTGGAGCAACTGGCATCCAGTTACTCCGTGCTGACTGAAGATGAAAAAGAACTTGGGGTCTGTCTGGTGGATATCGGCGGCGGTACAACGGACATAGCCGTATTCACCGAAGGGGCCATTCGCCATACCGGTGTCATTCCAATCGCCGGTGACCAGGTAACCAACGACATCGCCATGGCGTTGCGGACTCCCACCGAGAATGCCGAAGAAATCAAGATTAAATATGCCTGTGCACTCACGCAGCTGGCCAGCCCGGAAGACCGGATCAAGGTGCCAAGCGTCGGAGACCGGCCACCGAGAGAACTTTCCCGGCAGGCGTTGGCCGAGGTGGTTGAGCCACGCTACGCCGAGCTGTTTTCGCTGGTCCAGAATGAACTGGAACGTAGTGGCTATGGAAGTCTGCTGGCAGCAGGAATCGTTTTGACCGGGGGCACCAGCAAAATGGAAGGTGTCATGGATCTGGCGGAGGAGATTTTTCATGCGCCGGTCCGGATTGGGGCTCCTCATAATGTCAAGGGACTGGCCGATATTGTTAGAAACCCGATTTACTCCACCGGCGTGGGGTTATTGCTGTACGGACTAAAGCAGCATCAGGACAGAGAAGGTTTGGGAACCCGGAAAGAGCCGCAGGTTCAATTGGTAGACAAAGTCAAAGGCTGGTTTCAGGGCAATTTTTAAACAGGGGAAAAGCATACCGTTTGTATCTAAAAACTTTACCAGGCAGTTGTGATTCATTTGGGCAAATGAAATTGTTAAGGCGCTGTCTGCAAGGCTTACTAACTAAGAGGGCTATAAAATGTTTGAATTAGTCGAAAATGTACCCGAAAGCGCGGTTATAAGGGTCATCGGCGTTGGCGGTGGTGGCGGCAATGCCGTTGCCCACATGATCTGTAACGAGGTCGATGGGGTTGATTTTATTTGCGCCAATACCGATGCCCAGGCGCTCAGCAATCTGAATGTCAAGACGATACTGCAGTTAGGCAATGCCATTACCAAAGGGCTCGGTGCCGGCGCCAATCCTATGATCGGCCGTGAAGCAGCGCTCGAGGACCGAGAAGCAATCGCCGAAGTTCTCAAGGGTGCCGACATGGTATTTATTACCGCTGGTATGGGCGGGGGCACAGGAACCGGTGCCGCTCCCATCGTGGCTGAAATCGCTAAAGAGCTTGGCATTCTCACGGTAGCCGTCGTGACCAAACCTTTTCCTTTCGAAGGGAAAAAACGCATCAAGGTTGCCAATCAGGGAATAGAGCAGTTGCAGCAGCACGTGGATTCCCTGATTACCATTCCTAACGAGAAACTGCTTGAGGTTCTGGGAGCCCAGGCGTCTCTGCTGGAGGCCTTCCGCGCTGCCAACGATGTATTGCTGGGTGCCGTCAAGGGGATCGCTGACCTGATCATGAACCCAGGCATGATCAACGTGGATTTCGCCGATGTGAAGACAGTCATGTCGGAAATGGGGATGGCGATGATGGGTACCGGCTTTGCCAGTGGTGAGAATCGTGCCCGGGAAGCAGCGGAAGCCGCCATCAGAAGCCCGCTTCTGGAAGATGTCAACCTGCAGGGAGCACGCGGTATTCTGGTCAATATCACCGCTGGAGAGAACCTTTCTCTCGGGGAGTTCACAGAAGTTGGCGACACGATCGAAGAATTCGCGTCCGATGATGCCACTGTTGTCGTGGGTACGGTAATCGACCCAAGCCTCAAGGAAGATATGCACGTCACAGTCGTCGCAACCGGCCTTGGGCAGGAGATAGGGCGGCCGACCAAGGTTGTCGATAACAGCGATATTATGAGGGATCGGGATTATCGTCGGCTCGACAAACCGACTGTAATGCGCAAGAACGACCAGTATGCGCCAACCAGAGAGCCGGTCATGGCAAAGGCTGTGGGCGATATTCCTGATATGGATTACCTGG
Source organism: Gammaproteobacteria bacterium (assembly GCA_041395725.1). Classification (NCBI taxonomy): domain Bacteria; kingdom Pseudomonadati; phylum Pseudomonadota; class Gammaproteobacteria; species Gammaproteobacteria bacterium. The sequence goes on from JAWKZW010000001.1 coordinate 3,150,926, forward strand.
ACATACCAGCATTTCTGCGTAAGCAGGTGGACTAGCAGGCACAGGGGCAGCAGGACTCGGCTGCTGTCCCTGCCAGCAGGCTCGTGACTTCAGACACTTCGTGTCGAAGCTGGCTGCTGAATCGGGGAACTAACCTTGGGTTGGCCAGTCAATAATGATAATATGCGCGTCGATTTCGCGGCCTGGACTATAATCTCAACGAGAGGAGTTGATAGGCCGCCCCAAACTCAGCAGTCCGGAGCGGGCGGTCAAGAAAAAATACATGCTAAAACAAAGAACTCTTAAGAACGTAATCAGGGCTACCGGCGTCGGACTGCACACCGGTAAAAAAGTTTATCTGACCTTAAGGCCAGCCCCCGTTAATACCGGGATAGTCTTCACCCGGGTTGACCTCGATCCGGTCGTACAGATCCCCGCGAAGGCGTCGAATGTCGGCGACACCACGCTCTCCACCACCCTGGTGAAGGGTGATGTGCGCATCTCCACTATTGAGCACCTGATGTCAGCCATGTCTGGACTCGGCATCGATAACTGCTATGTCGATCTTAGCGCGCCTGAGGTGCCCATCATGGACGGCAGCGCCGGGCCATTCGTCTTTCTGATCCAGTCCGCCGGGATCGAGGAACAGCAAGCGGCCAAGAAATTCATTCGAATCAAGCGCGCCATCAAGCTGGAACAAGGGGATAAGTCCGTAAGCCTGGAGCCGTTTAACGGATTCAAGGTCAGCTATACACTGCTTTACGATCACCCTGTCTACCGAAAGCACACCAAGTCTGCGACTATCGATTTCTCCAGCACTTCTTTTGTGAAAGAAGTGAGCCGCGCCAGAACGTTCGGCTTTATGCATGAATTTGAAGAACTCAGGAATCGAAATCTGGCGCTGGGTGCGAGTATGGATAATGCCATTGCCGTCGGTGACTACAAGGTCCTCAATGAGGATGGGCTGCGTTACGAAGATGAGTTTGTGAAGCACAAGATTCTTGATTCGATCGGTGATTTATACCTGCTGGGAAATAGCCTCATTGGTGAGTTCAAAGGCCATAAGTCTGGACATGCGCTGAATAATGCCTTATTAAGGATGCTTGAGGTGAATGAGGATGCCTGGGAAATTGTCAGCTTCGACAGCGACAGCAGCGTACCAATTTCCTACATGAAGCCGGTGCTGGCTGCCTGACTCCTTTCAGGTCGTCGATCTTCTCTCCTAACCCGCTGATTTATCATTAGTTGTGTTAGGCGTTGGTGTGTCCGTGTCCGCATCTCTCCCCGGTATTGTCCTTCAGGTATTAAAGGGATTCGCTTAGTAGTCTGAGTAATGAAGATAATTTTAGTAGATCAGCGCCATGGTCGTTCACGAACCATTGTGCTCAAAGGCTGGTTAAAAACAACACTTTCACTGTGTTTGCTCGGGGCACCGGTTGCTTTGGGTTTTCTTGGCTACCAGCTTGCCATCTCCCATAATTCTGTCCATTTTGACGACCAGGCAGCTCTCAACTGGGAGTCCCGGCTGCAGGATCAGGCAGAACAACTGGGTGATATTCGCGACCAGTCCAGGCAGGAACTTGAAGCCCTCACCCGGCGCCTGGCCATGATGCAGGCACAGTTATTACGCCTGGATGCAGTCGGCGAGCGGGTTGTCGAGGTGGCGGAGCTTGACCGGGAAGAATTCGATTTCAGCCAGCCGGTACCGATCGGCGGGCCGGAGCCGGATTTCAGCGTGGACTATACGATACCGCAGTTCATGAGCGCCATCGGGCAACTGGAAAACCAGTTGGATAGCAGGCAGCAGCAACTTGAAATTCTTGAAGAAATTCTGACCGGCCGGCAGATCCGGGACGACGCCAGACTGGAAGGGCGGCCGGTGGAGCGGGGTTGGGTTTCATCCCGATTCGGTCGCCGGACAGACCCTTTTACAGGCCAGCTTACTTATCATCAGGGAATCGACTTTTCCAGTGAAAAAGGCAGCCATATCAAGGCAGTAGCTGGCGGTGTGGTTACCTGGTCGGCGCAAAAGTCCGGCTATGGGATGATGGTGGAGATCAACCACGGAAACGGATTCGAAACACGCTATGCCCATGCGGATCAGTTACTGGTCGAAATCGGTGAGATTGTAGACAAAGGCCAGACTATCGGGCTGGTGGGTTCCAGCGGTCGTTCAACAGGACCCCACCTCCATTTCGAAGTGTACAAAAACGGTCGTGTGGTGGACCCGGCGTCCTACATTAATCGCACAATCCGCTAATTCCTGCTTCTAGTCTACTGGTCCTGGCCCGTTAAGGTGCCAGGACTTTCTGCTATGTACTTTGGGTCTCGGCCTTTACTTATTTGAATACCTGGAAAGAAACTTATCACCATGAGTGGAAATCTGTTAAGCAAGATATTCGGGAGCAGCAACTCTCGCAAGTTAAAGAAAATCCAGCGCAAGGTCAGCGCTATCAACGCCCTGGAGCCAGAACTGGAGGCACAATCCGACGAGGAGCTGAAGGCTCGGACGCCGCTCCTCAGAGAGCGCTTTAAGGCGGGCGAGTCACTGGATCAGCTGCTGCCCGAGGCTTTCGCGCTGGTTCGCGAGGCCAGTAAACGTACCCTTGGCCTGCGGCATTTTGACGTGCAGATGATCGGTGGCATTGTCCTTTACGAGGGCGACATCGCCGAGATGCGTACCGGAGAAGGCAAAACCCTGGTGGCTACGCTGCCGGCCTATCTAATCGGTCTGACCGGGGAAGGGGTTCACATCGTTACGGTAAACGATTACCTGGCGGAACGTGACGCAAACTGGATGCGTCCGGTTTACGAATTCCTCGGGCTCACTGTCGGTGTTATCAAGTCAGGCCAGAGCCAGGAAGAGAAGCGCGCCGCATACCGGTGTTCCATCAGTTACGGGACCAACAATGAGTTTGGGTTTGATTACCTGCGCGACAACATGGCCTTCCGCCTGGAAGACAAGATGCAGCAACCGCTTAATTTTGCGATTGTTGACGAGGTGGACTCGATACTGATCGACGAGGCCAGGACGCCCCTGATCATCTCCGGAGCAGCACAGGACAGTTCCAAGCTCTACGTGGCGATCAACAAGCTGATTCCTAAGATGCAGCAGGGCGAGCTTAGTCCTGAAGAGCGAATGACTGCAAAACTCGACCCCAATTATAAACGGGAGGAGAGTGGCCATTTCACTGTTGATGAAAAAACCAGGCAGGTGGAGTTGACCGAGGCAGGTCACGAGTACGTTGAGGATCTTCTCACTCAGAATGGGTTGTTGAACGAGGGAGAGAGCCTGTATGCCGCGACCAATCTGAATCTGCTGCACCATGTACACTCGGGGTTGCGGGCCCACTACCTCTTCCATAAAGACGTGGAATACATCGTCAAAGACAACCGCATTGTCCTGATCGACGAGCATACCGGTAGAACCATGGAAGGCCGCAGGCTGTCGGAGGGACTGCATCAGGCGCTTGAGGCGAAAGAAGGATTAGAGATTCAGAGCGAGAGTCAGACACTGGCCTCCACCACCTTTCAAAATTACTTTCGCCTCTACAAGAAGCTGTCGGGCATGACCGGCACCGCAGATACCGAGGCATTTGAGTTTAAACAGATCTACGATCTGGAAGTAGTCGTCATTCCCACCAATCAGTCGATGGTCAGAATCGACGCCAATGACCTGGTGTTTCTTTCCATGGAGGAAAAATTCGACGCTATTGTTAACGATATCAGGGAATTCAGTGGCAAAGGTGCCCCGGTGCTGGTCGGAACCGCTTCGATCGACACCTCGGAGATACTCTCGGCGCGCCTGAACAAGGAAAAAATTCCTCATGAGGTTCTGAACGCCAAGTTTCACGCCAGGGAAGCACAGATCATCGCCCAGGCCGGCCGGCCTGGCATCGTTACTATCGCGACTAACATGGCGGGTCGCGGAACGGATATTGTGCTGGGGGGTAACTGGGAGGCGGAAGTTGCTGAACTGGACAATCCTTCGGCAGAGAAGATTGCCAGCATCAAGGAAGAATGGCAGAAACGTCATGACCAGGTGATAGAGGCTGGTGGTCTGCATATTATCGGCACCGAACGGCATGAGTCTCGCCGGATAGACAATCAGCTTCGAGGCCGGGCGGGTCGTCAGGGCGATCCGGGATTTTCCCGTTTCTATCTCTCCCTGGAAGACAATCTGATGCGCATCTTTGCCTCGGATGGCGTGCGTAATTTCATGCGCAAGCTTGGCATGGAGAAAGGAGAAGCGATCGAGCATCGCATGGTGACGCGCTCGATAGAAAAGGCGCAGCGTAAAGTGGAAGGCAGAAATTTTGATATCCGCAAACAACTGCTGGAATTTGACAACGTGGCCAATGATCAGCGAACCATAATTTATCGTCAGCGCAACGAGCTTATGGCCAGTGACGATGTGTCGGAACTGGTAGCGGATATGCGGGGCGATGTCGTGGCCGGTATTGTCGATTCCCATATACCCCCTCAGAGTATTCCGGAACAGTGGGATATCGCAGGCCTTGAGAATGCCATTGAAACGGAATTTGGCAGTACTCTGCCGCTCAAGCAATGGCTCGAGGAAGATGATGAACTGTATGAAGATAAGTTGAAGGAAAAAATCAACGGGGCGCTGGCAGAGCAGTATGCTGAAAAATGTGCCCCGGTTGGTGAAAAGATGCGTCTGTTTGAAAAGCAGATAGTGCTGCAGATCATCGATAATCTTTGGAAAGAGCACCTGGCAACGATGGATTCGCTGCGTCAGGGAATTTTCCTCCGCAGTTACAGTGGTAAGAACCCCAAGCAGGAATACAAACGCGAGGCTTTTGCCCTGTTCCAGGAACTGCTGACCAATATCCAGGCCGAGGTCATCAAAATGCTCAGCCTGGTGCAGGTCAAGCGCGAAGATGATGCCGAGGCTATCGAGCGGCAACGGGAACGGGAACTCGCCCAGGAGCGCATGCAATACCAGCATGCCGCCGCGTCCGCATTGGCTGCGGAAGAGGCCGCACCACCCCGGGGGGGGAGTGATACTGGACAGGAAGAGAATAACGCACCGTTCGTGCGGGATATGGCCAAAGTCGGTCGCAACGAGCCATGCCCCTGTGGTTCCGGTAAAAAATACAAAGTCTGCCACGGGCGGTTAGCTTAGCAATGGCGGTAACGTCAAAAATTGACGGTCCATTGTGGCCCGTAAAAGGGATCCGATTCGCAGCCGTTGCGGCTGGGGTTCGCTATGCGAATCGGGCTGACCTGGTTCTGTTCGAACTTACGCCCGGCGCAAGTGTTGCGGCCGTATTCACCCGCAACGCATTCTGCGCAGCTCCAGTGCAGGTCGCCAGGCAACATTGGCAAGGCTCTACCTGTCGCTACTTACTGGTGAACACGGGGAATGCCAATGCTGGTACCGGCCCTCAGGGTTTGGAGGACGCCAGGGCCTGTTGTGCAGTGGTAGCCAGATCGGCAACAGAACGGGAAGGCGTGGCAGTTGATGACAGTCAGGTACTGCCATTCTCTACCGGTGTTATCGGGCAGCGACTGCCGGTCGCCACTATCGTCGCAGGCATCCCCGCGGCGTTTGCAGCATTGGTTGAAGATGACTGGATTGCCGCTGCCAGGGGTATTATGACCACCGATACCCGCCCCAAAGCCGTTTCCAGGCGAGTTGCGTTCAGCTCGGGCGAGACGGTCACCATTACCGGCATTGCCAAGGGTGCCGGTATGTTGAAGCCGAACATGGCCACCATGCTGGCTTTTGTCTTTACTGACGCCAGGGTTGAAGCTCAGTCATTGCAGGTTATGTTGAACCAGATTACCAACGAGTCGTTCAATCGGATCACGGTAGACGGTGACACCTCAACTAATGACGCCTGCCTGCTGGTGGCTACTGGAGTCTCGGGTGTTGAAATTTCTCCAAACCGGCAGCCGGATCACGACGATTTTGTCAGCAACCTGAGAGCGGTGTTTCTCACCCTGGCAACGGAGTTGATACGCGATGCGGAAGGCGCGACCAAGTTTGTTACGGTCATCGTAGAGGGAGGAGCCAGCAGCGACGAGTGCCTGGCCGTGGCCTATGCAATCGCTGAATCGCCCTTGGTAAAAACTGCCCTGTTTGCTTCGGATCCTAACTGGGGCCGCATTCTGGCAGCTATCGGCCGGGCGGGCCTGAAGGAGCTCAATATCGACCGACTTACCATCGATCTCGGAGAAACGAGGCTGGTGGAAAATGGCGGATTGGCGGCCAGTTACACTGAAGAAGCCGGACAAACGGAAATGGACCGGGAAGAAATTACTGTGACTGTCAATCTCGCCCGGGGGACAAGCAAGGAAATTGTCTGGACGTCGGATCTATCCCAGGACTATGTGCGAATTAACGCAGATTACCGCTCCTGATACCTGCCGGGCAGCATCCGCAGACCATGGATGAACCCCTGCATGTCGCCGTCGGGGTTATTTTTGGCACTGACGGTCGTATCCTTATTGCCAGACGCCCTCCGAATGTTCACCAGGGAGATCTCTGGGAGTTCCCTGGGGGAAAGCTGGAGCCGGGAGAAACCGCTTTAACGGCCCTGCAGCGTGAACTGCACGAAGAACTGGGCATTGTTATAGACCCGGCGCGTTGCTTTCCCTTAAAGAAAATATTTCATTGTTACGGTGATCGCTCAGTCCTGCTGGATATCTGGCGCGTCGACAGTTACCAGGGGGTGGCGCAAGGACGCGAGAATCAACCGCTGGCGTGGTGCCTGTCGGGCGAACTGGAGTCGCTGCAGTTCCCCGCGGCAAATAGAGAGATCATTCGGCTGCTACAGCTTCCACCTCTGCTTGCTGTCACTGGGAATTGCGACAGCAAGGAAGAGTTCATTCGGAAAATCACGGCTGTCCTGGATAGGGGCATCAAATTGATTCAGTTTCGACAGCCTCACCTGCCTGACGCGACAGCGAAGCTGTGGATTACTGAAGCACTGACACTCTGCGAACAATGCAATGCCCGCCTGCTGCTGAATTCCTCGCCGAAGTTGTTCCAGCAAGTACCGGCCCATGGCTTGCATGTGAGCGCCAGTCGTTTGTTGACTCTCCAGGAGCGACCCGTTGACGGAAATACTCTGTTTAGCGCCTCCTGTCACAATAAAACCGAACTCGAGTGGGCTGCCAGGCTGGGGGCCGATTTCGCCCTGTTATCTCCCGTTCAGCCTACCGCATCCCACCCTGGCGCCGCGGCTTTGGGCTGGGGTGGTTTTCAGGACCACGCGTCCCGGTTCAGCCTGCCGGTCTATGCGCTGGGGGGCTTGCAGGAGCGGGATCTTGGCGTGGCCCGCCAGGCAGGTGCGCACGGTATTGCCGGGATAGGCGCCTTCTGGCACTGAATTTTCCCGCTGGCCCAAAGTTTATTTACCAATTAGGTAAAAACAATCCGGTTGTTCTGGTCATTCCGAATCATTTGTCAGAATTTCACGGACTCCACCAGTAAAAACGATTTCCTGGCAGGAGCGGATTCAGCAAGGGAGGGGGCTAGTGTGAAAACAGCCCGCCTGAAAACAAAGTGCCATAAACCGGCAACTTTGCTTGCGTATTGTGATGCGGGTCACCCTTCATGTGCATGTAACCCTTTGAATGTAGAGGGATAAATTGCATAATTTCAGATCATTATGCTAGGCGCTGGCAGGCGGGCACGAACAGTTCTCTGTCGCTTGTTCAAGCGTGATCAATCGATTGTAGAGCCGCACAACTGAAAGCTTCGATGAACGGCAAGGTAACTCTCTTATGCGACAAATTATTCTTTTATCACTAGCAGCCATTCTGACCTTAACAGGAGCGATTCCTGTTCAGGCAGATACGGCAAAACTCGTTGATGACGCCGTGATGGTCAGCAGAGACATACAAGAACAGGAAACGGCATTCCGAGCTACCTATTTGAGCAGTGGTGGTTATGTCGTAACCAGTGCTGAATATATCGATGCTGTCGGCATTTCTTTCGATCTTGGAGCAATCGGCAGCGTCGCTCAGGCGACCTTGCGCTTGCCGATTGCTGAGTACTATTCCCTGGGTGGCAGTATACCCATAGAGATTTACGCATTTGCTGATGACGGAAGAATCGATCTTTTTGATTACAAAGCCGGTTTTACTATCCCGGTCTTGGCTGTTGATGCCGCCAGCCTTACCGAGGTTGTTCTCGATGTTACGGGAGTCGTGAACGCTATACTGCAAAGTAGTCGCTATGCAGGTTTTAGGATAGTCACAGGTTGGGAGCCGGCGGATATCCCGGGCGATTCGTTTCCTGCATTTCGAGGAGCCAGGTTTGATACATTAGCGGCGAACCTTGAATTCACGCCGGGTCAGGCGCCGCGCCATGGTGCTGATGCCTCTGTGTTTGATGGATTTAGTCTGAGCGTACCGGGAATCAGCATTGACGATCTTGGTTTGGTTGACGCTGAGTTTAATCTGACCGATCTGGACAACAGTATTTTCACGCTGGTGGCGGCTGATGTTTATCCGATTCAAAGTGGAACAACCGAGGCGCTTTCGGGAGTTGAGTTGCTTAATTGTGAGGCTTTCAGTCCTCCCATGGTGCCTGGAACGTCTGTCGACCCGGCGACTTTTTCATTTTCTTCAGGGTTGATGCGGGCGCCCAACGTAAGCTTTCAGGGCCAGCAATATGACATGGTGTTTACGCTGGTCGATAACAGTCAATCGGTTCTCTTCAGGCTTGTTTCTCTTGAGATCTCGTCGCCTACACCGCCCCTCAATACGGTATCTTCATTGGGTGGTACAGCGATTATTGAGCCGACCCAGGATTTCATACCGCTGTGCCACGGTTGGGTGTTGATAGGTGATTCGTCTAAAAACCGCCTGGTGGAAAGGAATGTCATCACCGGTGAGACTGCGGGCTCTTACCTTTTCAATACACAACCCGATCAGCTCACTCTGGATGACGAAAACAATATTGTGTATTTCTCCACCCATCCAGAAACAGAGCGACTGTACAAGCTGAATCTGAACAATGGAATTGTCAGCTACAACCGGATCATAGAAGGCGAGAGACAATTCTCACCACTGGATATCGTACCGGGAGAAGATGGGAACCTCTTTGTCCTGCTGCATGACAGATCGACGGGGGATTCGCCGGCGGCAAACGGATTGTGGCTGGGAATTCTCGATGGTAATGCTGATCCGGTCGTTCCCAGTCTGTCACTCGATTCACCTGTTCGCGTAGTTTACGATCAGATACAGCAGCGGGTGTACCTCACCACGGAGTCAAATCTGGCGACCTTCAATTTTTTCCCGGACAGCAATGAAGTTGCCTTTGTGGACGGAACCGACATCCCGGTGGGCAGCGGCTGCACGGACTTCGCCGTGTCTCCTGATGGCAACCGCCTTGCTTATGCCTGCCCGAACGGCAACAACGAAACCGTTACGCCATTTGCCATTCACGATCTTGATCCCGTTGATTACCATAACCCGGATGGTGAGTGGTACCTGGGGTCTTCTCCGGTCAGCGCCACTTTCAGCGAGGCAGGCGATATGTTGATTGCCACTGATGGTAATCAGCTGTTCTTCTTCGATGTGGTCACACACCTGTTACTGGAAAAATACGATCTTGGCATAGCGGCCGGCGACGTAGTCAAGAAAATCCGCCTGTCACGGGATGGGCAACTGCTGCTGGTATTTCTGGAAAATGACCTGGATTCAGAGAATGGCAAAATGCTGTGGATGCCGATGCCCGATCTCCAGGGGACGCCGCTCCTCTGAAAAATACCTGAAGCGCGCCGTTGAGCAGTTGATGGTGGACTGAGATTCGGCGCCGCCGACGGTGACATCAGTCAAGCATGTCCTCGGCGTCGGTACCGGCCTCATCCTGATCCTTGAATTCAGCAGGCTCTCCGACAATGGCATGCCTGCCGCTGGCCCAGTCGCCCAGGTCCAGTAATTTGCAGCGCTCGGAACAGAAAGGGCGATAAGGATTCGAAGAATCCCAGGGTACCTGCTTCAGGCAACTCGGGCAATTGACCGATTTCACCTTACTCATGTCGTCACCTCGTTGCCTCTGCCAGTGACTGCCATCGACAGGTATCTGGCATGCAGCGCATCCACCTGTTCTATCAGCTCACTGGCTTCTCCGTTGTTATCGATAATGTCGTCGGCTGCCGAGATACGCACTTCTCTGGGGACCTGGGCCGCAATAATCGCCTCGATAGTTGCCCTCGGGCTCTCATCGCGTCGCATGGTTCGTTGCAGCTGGGTTTCACGGCTGACGTCCACCACCAGGATACGGGCCGTCAGCGCCCTCTGGTGGGTCTCCAGCAGCAGAGGAGACATCAGGATACAGTACGGGGAACGGCTGTCGATGATGCGTTGCCGGATTCGTTCGTTTATCAGGGGATGCAGAAGCTGCTCCAGCCACTGGCGTTGGGCCTGATCCGAAAAGACCAGCTTACGCAGGGCACTGCGTCGGAGTCTGCCTTCTTCGTCTAGAATCTGTTGACCAAAATGAGTGGCGATAGCCTGCAGGGCCGGCTCTGGGGGTTCTACCACTTCCCGGGAAATCAAGTCGGCATCAATCACATCGATGCCGTGGCGCTGAAACAGTTCTGCTACTGTGCTCTTGCCACTGCCGATACCACCGGTCAGGCCGATAACCAGCATGTAATACACCAATTAATCAGAAGTTTCGTTTGGTTGAAGGGTATCCTAGCAGACTCAGAGCAGGAAAGTCTGCTGGTAGAAAGCAATCAACTGCTTTCCCCAGATCAGCATGATGAAGCCGGCTCCGGCAAGAAATGGGCCGAATGGCATGGGTGCGGTTTTATCTCGCTTTACTACCAGGACATTCAGAATGCCGAAAGCGGCGCCTACAACGGACGAGAGAATAATTATGGGCAACAGGCTTTGCCAGCCCAGCCAGGCGCCAAGAGCCGCCAGCAGTTTGAAATCCCCATAGCCCATGCCCTCCTTGCCGGTAAGCAGCTTGAAAGACCAGTAGAAACACCAGAGTGACAGATAGCCGGCCATGGCGCCGATTACTGCATCCCGCAGCGACACACCCATCCCCAGATCCACTGTGTTGATCAGTAAACCCGCCCACAGCAGCGGCAGGGTGATGTTGTCCGGCAGTAGCTGTTCATCGTAGTCGATCAGAGTCAGTACGATCAGGTACCACGTAAACAATAGAAGAACCACGGTCAGCCAATTGGCGCCAAATGACCAGGCGATCAGCGCGGACATGAGCCCGGTCGTCAGCTCAACACCCGGGTATCTTGCGGAAATCCCGGTTTTGCACTGTGAGCACTTGCCTCTAAGGAACAGGTAACTGAGCACAGGGATATTTTCCAGCGCGGTTATTTTATGCTTACACACAGGGCAGTGTGAGTCAGGCTTCATCAGGTTAAAGGTCGAAAATTCTGCAGCCGTCCTGTCGGCAAAGGCAGGCTCGGCGTCGTCACTTGCCAGCATTTCCCGGCACTGTGCAGTCCATTCCCGGTACAGCATGATAGGGACGCGATAGACCACTACGTTGAGAAAACTGCCAACCAGCAGCCCAAGTATCAAGCAGGAGACGACCAGCAGCGGTGTGCTGGTCGACAGGAGTTCAAAGAAGGTCATTGTGTGTTATCTGGCCCTGGTAGGAGTCGAATTACACCACTTGACCAAGCTGAAAGATAGGCAGATACATTGCAATCATCAAGCCTCCCACCAGAACGCCAAGTACGGCCATGATGATCGGTTCCATCAGCGCAGTCAGTCCGCTTACGGCATTATCGACTTCTGCCTCGTAATAGTTGGCGCACTTATCGAGCATATCGTCCAAAGAGCCGGACTCTTCACCTATTCCGATCATTTGAATCACCATGATCGGGAACAGGCCAGTGTTCCGGATCGAGAAGGCCAGTTGTTGTCCTGTGGACACGTCGTCCTTAATACGCCTGGTGGCCTTGTAGTAAACAACGTTGCCAGCGGCACCCGCCACTGATTCGAGCGCATCAACCAGAGGGACACCGGCGGCAAAAGTTGTGGACAGGGTTCTTGTGAAGCGGGCAAAACAGGAGTTATTGAGGATGGGGCCAATGATCGGCAACTTAAGGGACAGTCGCTCGACTGCCTCCCTGAATTTTCGGGACCGGATCATGGCTTCCTTGTAGAAGAAACCCAGGCCAATTCCAAGGATTAACATTTTCCACCAGTGAGCGATGGCCAGATCGGAAAGCCCGAGGACGAAGAGGGTGAAGGCTGGCAGATCAGCTCCGAAGCTTGAGAACGTTTCAGCAAACTGAGGCACTACCTTGACCAGCAGGATGCCGGTAACAATAATCGCCACCAGCACGACTGCGATCGGGTAGTTCATGGCTTTCTTGATCTTTGCTTTCAATGCTTCCGATTTTTCTTTGTAAGTCGCGAGCCGGTCCAGCATGGTTTCCAGGGCGCCTGACTGCTCGCCTGAATCGATGAGGTTGCAGAACAGGTCATCGAAGTAGCGTGGATGTTTGCGGATACTGTCGGCGAAGTTGTGTCCACCTGCCACGTCGTCGCGTATTTTCCAGACCAGATCGCGCATCGAGGCATTATCCAGACTTTCGCCGACGATTTCGAAAGCCTGTACAAGAGGGATGCCGGCTTTCATCATGGTTGCCAGTTGTCGCGTGAAGATGGCAACATCCATGGGCTTGATTTTCTGCTGCCGCTTTTTCAGCAGAGCCTTGGGTTTGCGCTTGACCCGGGTCGCCACGATGCCCTGTTTTCGGAGTTGCGCCTTGACTAGCGCCTGGCTGGCGCCGGGGGTTTCCCCATTGGTCTTTTTGCCGTTCTTGTCAGTGCCATGCCAGATGTAAATTGGTTGTACGGCTTCAGTTGCCATGGAATACCTCGAGTCTTTGGTTTAATCAGGCAGGCGTGGAGGATTGTCTGGCTCCGCGGCTGCCCGGTTCAGCGCTGTTGTTGACTGTTGTTGGCGATAATTCCTTCCTAGGTTATCCTGTTGACTTCATCGAGACTTATCAGTCCCTCCGTCATCCTTGCCAGTGCTGACTGACGCAGGCTAAAGTAGCCTGCCTTGCGCGCCTGCGCAGCAATGTTCATGGAATTTCCACCAGCAATGATAGTACGGGTCATCGGTTCGGAAATGGGAACCACTTCATAAATCCCGACTCTGCCCTGATATCCGCCATGACAGCGGTCGCATCCTCTGGCCTGATAGAGCTCCCCCTGAATCGTCAGGGACTCATCGGGATATAGCCGTGCCAGGCGTCTGCGTAAGTCAGGCGCTGGTTTTTTGCAATGGCGGCAAAGTTTTCTGGCCAGGCGCTGCGCGATGATCAGTGTTACCGATGACGCGACGTTGTAGGGCTCAATACCCATATTGAGTAATCTGTTGAGCGTCTCCGGGGCACTGTTCGTATGCAGAGTGGATAGTACAAGGTGTCCGGTCTGAGCCGCCTTGATGGCTATTTGCACGGTTTCCTGGTCGCGGATTTCCCCAACCATGATCACGTCAGGATCCTGCCGGAGAAATGCTCTCAGCGCGGTGACGAAGCTCAACCCGATAGCCGGCTTGACCTGTACCTGGTTTATCCCGGACAGGTTGAATTCGACCGGATCTTCCGCGGTGGAAATGTTGCGTGTGCAGTCGTTGAGCCGGGCCAGCACGCTGTATAAGGTCACGGTCTTGCCACTGCCCGTCGGGCCGGTAACAAGGATCATTCCCTGGGGCCTGCTGAGGGCTTCTATGACGTGGATTTGCTGTTGAGCGCTCAAGCCAAGCTGATCGATATCAAGCCGGGTGCGCTGGGGGTCCATGATCCTGAGTACTGTCTTCTCTCCCCATAGGGTTGGTAGTGTGCTGATTCGGAAGTCCACCGCCTGCTGGCCGCTGCGCGGCAGCCTGATGCGACCGTCCTGGGGTAGGCGGCGTTCGGATATATCCAGCTGGGCCATGATCTTGAGGCGGGAAATCAGTCGGCCGGCCAGGTGAATCGGCGGCGTGGCCAATTCTCTCAGCACACCATCGATCCTGACTCTTACTCTGAAGATTTTTTCGTAGGGCTCAATGTGTATGTCCGACGCTTTGAGGCTGACGGCTTCCAGTAGCAGGCGATTGACTGCGCTGATTACCGGGGCCTCGTTATCATCGTCATCTCTTATGCCGATGCCATCCTGCAGGAAACTATCACGGAAGCCGGTGGGAAAATTCTCGTGGTCATCCTCAAGGTTGCTCTTTCGGTAAACCCTCCGCCTCCGGTTACCATCCTGACCCCGTGAAGTTTCCAGAGGTGATGCAGGGTGTTTCTCAGAATCCTTGGCAGGGATCGCTACGCGGCGCTGACCGGACAGGTTATGGATAGTGGCCCGAATCTGAGAATGTGGAGCAATGACAAGATCCGCGGTTTTGCCGCTGTGAAATTCGAACTCCCGGATCGCTCCGGTCTGGGTCGGATCAGTAACCGCCAGCACCAGCCTGTTGCTACGAAAGGCAAGGGGAAGAATTCTGTGCTTCTCCATCAGCTGGCAGATTGCGAGTACCGCCGGGTCCTGCAAAGGCCGATAGGAAGACAGGTCCATCAGGGGCAGATTAAAAGTTGTCGAGATAGCTGAGGCCAGCCTTCCCTGATCGACAAGTTTGTTCTCGATACAGTGTCTGACGAAGGAGTTCTTATGGCGCCGGGAGGAAAGGATCGCGCTGCGAGCCTGGGATTCAGACATTTCTCCCAGATTTACCAGGTGCCGTGCCAGACCTTTGATATCGGAGTTCATTTCAGGGTTTATTTCTGGATTTATCGCTGGATTCGTAGCCGGATTCAAATTGCAAAATTTGAACTCGATAACTTATTGGTAAATCCAGTATAGATTAATATGTCGATTTTTCCTGAAACACGAATTCACGAACGTTCCAGAAGGAGGAAGTTTCTATGAACAGGTGGGAAGCCTTTACGCTGCATTTTGCTGTCAGTATCGCCGTTTTCACGGGCCTGCTTGGTATCATCATGATGCTCTGGTATCCAGGTGTATTGTTCAATATTGACGGTGGCTGGTCTGGATTAAAGCTGGTCATGGGGGTTGACGTTATTCTTGGCCCATTGCTTACCTTGATAGTTTTCAGGGCAGGGAAGCCTGGTCTGAAATTTGACCTCGGTTGTATTGCCGCATTACAGATTGCCTGTATGGCGGCAGGCGTTTGGATAGTCTACCAGTCTCGCCCAATTGCCCTGGTATTTGCCTACGACACCTTCTACAGCCTGGCCGCCAATGAGTTTGAGGCCTATGGCAAAGACCCTGGCGTGATTGCGGAATTTTCGGGTCCTTGGCCCAAGTTGCTTTACACTGAGCTGCCGGACACCGAGTTCGGGGCGGAAATTGCCAATCTCCGCAGTCAGTTTGTCGACGATCCGCTGTTCATGCAGACAGACAAGTTCAACTCTATTCCGCTTGAAAGCGCAGCCTTGTTCGAACGGGAAGAAACGGTACGAAAAGAGGCGGAAAGTCTGCTCGGTAGCACGGCGGACTTGGGCGGGCAGGGTTGTGTCCTGAGTCGCTTTGCTTCAGCTCACGCCAGCGGGTTTGTCTGTTACAGCCCGGATAAGCGCAAGCTCACGCGGTTTTATCCGCTCCAGTCATAAGTTTGTGTCATGTGTGAACAGGGGAGAGAGTGACTAGATACCGCAATGCTTTAAGGTATCTAGTCAGAGGTTCCTTAACAATGGAGTGAGTGTTAGCAATAGCCCAGTGGCTTGCAGGTACCACCTTCGGTCCAGTTCACTGGTGGTATAACTCCTGAGGCCTGCAGGGTAAAGGTGACGCCGTCCAGATCGGTGCCGTCGTTCTTCCAGGTGACTGTCACAAGACCGTCCACAAGATCGAGGCCATGGAGTGTGACGGTTCTGGGGATCGGGTTGGGCAGGCCGTTGGTCCCTGCGTCAACATCTGCAATTGAGCCGAAGCGATTCATCTGTGCGTGAACGACTATCATGTTGCGAAAGTCATCGATTTGCAGCATGGCTTCGGAGAACCGGGCTCTGTCGGTGTAGAGCCTATAGGCGGGAAGTGCTACGGCGGCAAGAATGCCTAAAATAGCGACCACAATCATGAGCTCGATAAGAGTGAAGCCGCCTTGAGAGTGTTTTGATTGCATGGGATTCATGTCGTCGCTAAACCTTACAGTGTTGATCCTAGGGGTCTGGTTTCGAGCTGTTCAAATTAACCGGCGTGATACTGAAGCAGGGAGAAATCTGTCGGTTGATGTGAAAAGCCTTATCCTGGGGGGTTCAGGTCCTACTGTTTCCTCGGCAGCCGCGATGATTCGCGGCTGCCTCGGAAAACCGGTTTCTAGCAGAAACCGCTGGTCAGGCAGGTGCCACCCTCAGTCCAGGAGACTGGAGGAGTGATTCCACCGGCAGTCAGTGTGTATGTCACACCAGCCAGGTCGGAACCGTCGTTGCGCCAGGTGACGGTAACGGTGCCACCAGCAACAGCAATACCGTGCAGAGTTGTAGACTGAGCCTGGTTAGCCGGGATACCCATGGTGCCGGCATTGAGGGCCGCGAGGTTGGCTGGCTGACGAGTCTGAATAGCCAGTTCCATTGCTGTCTTGCGCGGAGTTACGGACAGAACAGCTTCAGAGAAGCGGGCACGGTTAGAGTAGTTCTGATACGCTGGCAGGGCCACAGCGGCGAGGATGCCGATGATAGCTACCACGATCATTAATTCGATAAGGGTAAAACCTTGTTGAGAGTTCTTCATTTCAATACTCCGATCTATCAAGTTAACTTAAAGTTTTAGAGTTATTCCAAAAGCTCTTGCAGGATGCTTTGAGAACAATAAATTCCGTTTAGTTTCCATAACGGTTACACACGTGATTACAGTTTCCGTGCCAGGTTTTGAAAGAATTTGTTAACTAGTTGATATGTAAGCGATAAATAGAATTCTTTGGGATAAATCCAGAAGCTCAGGATCGGTATGACGGGTGTAAACCATTGTTAGTCACTGACAAAAAACGTCACTTTCAGTCAGCCTGTGATTTGCCGCAACGCACTGTCAGGCGCAACCCGGACAATGACCCTTCGCCCCCCATCGAGAAAGTCGGAATGTGATAGGAAATGTTGCGCTCCCAAGGGCAAGTCTTAAAGGAGACGGCCGAATACTTAAGGGACTTCTGATTATTTACCGCAAAGTGCTGCGGCAGACTGTTGGGCGCTCCTGCCAGGCGTCGTGCGAAGGCAATTGTCACTCCCCTGCCAGGCACGACAACGACGCAGTGATGTCCTGCGGATATTGGTCAGGGTTTTCTCAACTGATTTTTGTCTGGCGAGCTAACGCCTTACCTGGGACTCTCACGGATGGACAAAACTAATACCAGCATTTCCCCTACTGGCAACCATGGCAGGTTTTCGGGCTCTCTTCTGACGGGTGCAACACTTGGTTTAGTCACGCTTGTGACGCTGCTCGTTTACCTGCCGGGCCTGAACGGCCCCTTTCTGCTGGATGATCTGGTGAATCTTCAGCAGATAGGCGATGGCGAAGGAGTGACCGATCTGCAGTCGGCTGTGAACTATATCTTTGGCAACCGAAGCGGCCCGGCGGGCCGACCGGTAGCTACAGCCAGCTTTTTGCTCAATGCGAGAGACTGGCCTGCTGCCTCGTTAGGGTTCAAGGCGGTGAACCTCTTTCTGCACATCCTGACCGGGTTGTTGACCGCCTGGTTCGGCCTGCTGTTATTCAGAGTATCAGGAGTCAGGGAGGCCAGGGCACGCATACTGGCTGTTGGAGTTGCAGCGCTCTGGCTGCTGCACCCGCTTAACGTTTCGACCACGCTGTACGTGGTTCAGCGAATGACGCAGTTGATGGCGCTGTTTTCATTGGCCGGCCTGATCTGCTATATGAAAGGCAGGGCCGCTGTTGACCAGCAATCTCACCGGGGGTTGCTGTTGATGAGCCTGTGTCTATTCCCGTTTGGATTGCTTGCAGTGCTGAGCAAGGAAAACGGGGCATTGCTGCTGGCGGCGATCCTGACACTGGAAATCACAGTGTTCAACCAGCATCGCCGAGGGGTGCTGCTCAGGCTCTGGCTGGCGGCAGGTGTCCTGCTGCCCCTCGTGGTGGTGTCCGGCTACCTGATTTTGAATTTCACACGTCTCACGGCAGCTTACGGGTTTCGGGAATTCAGCCTCGGCGAGAGGCTGCTGACCGAAGGCCGCATTATAATTGATTACCTGTTCAATATTCTGTTGCCAGGAATTCGGGATTTTACCCTGCAACATGATGACTACATTATTTCCAGAAGCCTGCTTGAACCATTATCGACCCTGAGCGCTGTGCTCACCATCGTGGCAATACTGATCGCCGCTTTTGTGCTGCGTCGGAGTCAGCCGGTCTTCAGTTTCGCGGTGTTGTGGTTTTTCGGCTGGCATCTGCTTGAGTCCACGTTTATTCCGTTGGAGCTCTATTTCGAACATCGCAACTATCTGCCTATGATTGGCCCCCTGATCGCAGTTGTATTTTACCTGGCCAGGCTGGCAGATCACCTGGCGGCGAAAGGTTACGCGCGAATTGTGCCAATGGCCGGGGTGGTGGCTGTTATTGCCATGGCGGGGCTCACCCTGCAGCTCACGTTGTTATGGGGCAATAACCTGGCACTGGCCGCCCAGTGGGCTGAGCGCCATCCTGCGTCCTACCGCGCCCAGGTAGAGTTTGCCTATATCCAGGCGGAGTCAGGCGCAGCGGAGTCTGGATATTCCAGGCTCTCGGCGCTGCAGCAACGCTTCCCTGATGAGGTTGCCTTGCAGCTCAAGCTTTGGAATTTCGCCTGCAGTTACGAGTTACCGGCACCTTACCCGGTTACGGAAATCGCTGCGTCAGCGCGACAGGTTTACTACCGGGCAGACTTGACAACCGAAGTAAAAACCCTGCTGGAGAACCTGTTTGCCGGACAGTGCTCCTACCCCGCAAGGCAGGATATCGAGGCGTTATTGGTCCGTCTCGAAGCGGTCCCGATGCGAACCTTTGAGAAGAGTGGGTTTTATGTCTTGTTTTCCGATCTCTATATTTATTATCGCGAACTCAATCCAGCGCTCATCCAATTGCGCAATGCCTTTGATCTGCGGCCGGATTCAGGATTTCCGATTCGGCAGGCGATCCTTTCAGCGTCGGCAGGCAACTACCAGGACAGCCTGCTGTTCTTGCAGAGAGCCAGAGAAGCAGATGAAAATAGAGGCTCCTTTACGCCGTCCCGGCTGGGAGAGATTACAGAGATGGAGCAGGACCTCAGGGCCCGAATTGACTCTAACTAGACGCGGAGAGACGAATGGCTCTGGATGAAATGAAAGTATCGATAGTGATTCCGGCCAAGAACGAGGCACAGAATCTGGCACTGCTGCTGCCAAACCTCAAGGCAACGGGTGATTTTTTTGAATGCATCGTTGTCGATGATGGCTCCAGCGATGACACCGTCAAGGTGTGTGAAGAGCACGGTGTCCTGGTCATATCGAATCCCTACAGCAAGGGAAATGGGGCGGCGATCAAAACAGGCGCTAAGGCGGCCAGGGGCGATGTTATCGTCTTCCTGGACGGCGATGGACAGCATCGCCCGGAAGATATCAGGCTTCTGTTAGCCAAACTCGATGAAGGTTACGATATGGTGATAGGTGCCCGCGGACGCAAATCCCAGGCCGACTCCTATCGGGCTATGGGTAATGGTGTTTATAACCGGCTCGCCAGCTGGATGACGGGACAGAAGGTGGATGATCTGACCTCTGGCTTTCGTGCCGTGCGTGCGGACAAGTTTCGCGAGTTTCTGTATTTGCTCCCGAACGGGTTTTCTTATCCGACTACCAGTACCATGGCGTTTTTCCGCTCCGGTTATTCGATCGGTTATGTGCCGATAGAAACATTGCCCCGCCTTGGTGACAGTCACATACATCTGCTCAAGGACGGCATTCGATTCCTGATCATAATATTTAAAGTCGGGACCCTGTATTCTCCGTTAAAAATATTCTTCCCGGTTTCCGCGGGTTTCTTCTTTACCGGGTTTTGTTACTACCTGTACACGTTCTTTACCGAGGGTAGATTCACCAACATGAGCGCGGTGCTGTTCATGACCGCTGTGCTGGTTTTTCTCATAGGCCTTGTGTCAGAGCAGGTGACTACCCTTATGTACAAGGGGAGCGACCACTAGCCTGGTCCTGTTGCCCGGGATAAAGCGCTTATTTTTCCCGATAGCTGGTATCCCGGGACTCGACGGTGAGTGAATATTCAGCCGGCATTCACTATTGAACCTGTAGACTGCCCCCTAATGTTTCAATTAACTGCCTGAAATAAAGGGGAAAACTATCTGTAACAAAGTGTGTGAAGGCGCGGGGCTGACTTGATTAGCTCGCAGATGTGGTTTAAGGTTATTGGCCTCAAAAATGCCATGCTGGTCCATGCACGTGAGGCTTACGTACTGAATTCTTAAAGCGCAGAGACCAACCTTTAGGGATCCTGGTGATCCGCTGATACAGGCAGGAAGGTGATCCGGCAGTAGAGGTGGTGAGGTGGTAAGGTGGTAGAGATGGTAGAGATGGTAGAAAAGGTCACACTGAACTTCTGGGAATCCGAAGGGCGGGGAACAGGTTAAGGTTATTAATAGAGAAGCAGGTGATTGAACGGACTCCAGCGGTTAAATCACCAAACGAACGCTGAATGAGTCGATTATCGAAACGTTTCAGGAACCGAGTTAAGTTGTGAGTATGAACCAGTATTGAGGGGAGACAAGCCCTCTGCTTAAGGAGTAGGAAATGAACAGATCAATCACACGAGTTTTGGGCATGATGGCCGTAACTTCGAGTCTGGTGAGCGGGCCGTTAGCGTTCGCCGAAGGCAAGACGCTCAAGGACGGTGTGTACACTGAAGCGCAGGCCAAGGCAGGGGCAATGGTCTATGATTCCAACTGTAAGACTTGCCATGATATGAAGTTTTACGAGAACACCCTGCGATCCTGGAATTCACAACCGCTGGTTTACCTGTGGGAGACTATCATGGGGACCATGCCGGCAGATAACCCGGGTTCCATGATGTTTGAGGAATACACAGACGTGCTGGCGTACATTCTCTCAGAGACTGGTTTTCCAGCCGGCGACACACCTCTCAATCCGGACGATGGCATGGATGCGATAAGCATCGTAAGGCCGTAAGTATTCAGGATCAATGGTAGTAATAAGCGGGCGCCACAGGCGCCCGTTTTTTTTTGATCCAGTCATTCGCTCATCTAATGAGGTCAGGAAATTTCCTGTCAGCGTGGCCGTGCTGGGCCAGCAGTTTAATTGCTGCCTGGGCGCAGTCACCTACTCCGGTAGTTCAGAACACTCGCGCAATATCCGTGCGATGGCATTGTTGTCCCGGGTCTCCAACTGCAGATCGTATTTCTCTGCTATAGCTTCCCAGGCACTGGCATATTGGCAATGGTATTCTTCCCGGGGCGGCAGGTAGCGGTCCGGACCGCGATCATTTTTCCTGCGGATTTCCCGTTTCTCCACCAGCATCAGATTCAGGGGATCGTTAGCGAATTGGAGTTTCTTGCCGGGCGGCCATTGATCACCGCCGTGGGTTTGGGCGTACAAACGCGGGATAATATGGTCCAGGTCGATTTGAGTGGCTACTGTGAAAGTCTTGCCAGTGTATTCGTCGAACCATTCACCGGTCCTGACTACGCAGTTGCGGGGATTGGTGAAGCGCGGCGTCGCCCGGGTGGTGAGCACCAGCATCTCCTGCCGGGTTGTCTGGCAATCAGCGTCGAAGTCTTCCTCGAACGACCAGTCGTCTTCGTTAAAGAATTTCTCTCTGTCCCGGTAGTCAGTAAAAAAGCTGTCCCGGCTCCCCCGATTAAAGGTATCGGGGGATTCGCAGCTGGGCATATGGCAGTGATACGAACTGCCCATGTAATGCCCGCCGTTAAGGTCGAGGTTGCCGGGGTGAGCGTTTGTGTGCAAGGCTGCAGATCCCAGCACAAAGAAAAGAATCATACAACCAGTAGAGCGTCCAGTCATGGGGGCACCTCATAGCGATTTCTAAGTCCGGGCCAGGATTGAGGCCGGGTTCGGGTCAATCAAAGCGCATTGACAGGTCAGTGGCTCGACAGTTTTTAGTCAAGGCGCCAACCGAGATGAAATCGACTCCTGTTTCAGCGATTTCGACCAGTGTTTCGTCATCAATGCCGCCAGATGCCTCGAGTTTAACCCGGCCGGCATTTACTTTCACTGCCTGGCGCATCTCTGCGATGGCAAAATTATCCAGCATGACCGTGTCCGCGCCCGCAGCAATCGCCTGGTGCAGCTGGTCAAGTGATTCGACTTCGATCTCAACCTGCTTGTCTGGATCCAGATTTCTGGCTGCCGCAATCGCTAGCGCGATCGTGCCACAGGCGGTGATATGATTTTCCTTGATCAGGAAAGCATCATAAAGGCCCATGCGATGATTAGAGCATCCCCCGACGCGAACGGCATACTTCTGAGCACTGCGTAAACCGGGCAGTGTTTTTCGAGTATCCAGCAAGGTAACGTGGGTATGAGCGACCAGACTTCGAAGTCGGCGGGCAAAGGTTGCTGTGCCCGACAGAGTCTGCAGAAAATTCAGTATGCTGCGCTCGGCACTGAGGAGGCTTCTGGCCGGGCCGGCGAATTGTGCTACTGTCTCACCGATTGCCAGGCTGTCACCGTCCCTGGCGTACCAGTCTACCCGGATCGCTGGGTCCAGCTGGGAGATAACCTCCACTGCCCAGGGAACCCCGCATAAAATGGCTGCCTCCCGGGTGATCAGCTTTGCCTTGGCCTGTTTTTCCGACGGTATCAGCGCGGCAGTGATGTCACCGCTACCAATATCTTCCCGCAGCGCCCGTGCAACAGTCGTGGAAATATCATCGGGGAGAGTAAGCTGCATGAGATTCGATTTAATAGACCGGATATTGGCGCAGAGTAAGTGACTGCCCTTGCTGGCTGAACTCAATCTGCCTCAGCGCGCTCATGCCGAGTAATATCGTTTCACCGGGCATGTTGGGTACGATGCTCGCGTCGATATCCAGCAGCGTGATCTGCCCCAGTTGCAACTCATCGATCTGCGTGTCGTAAACCACCGTGGCACCATTGGCGGTGGCCGCCCGGCCCGCGTACCCCTGGGACAGACCTGACGCTCTGGCCAGTTCCATCGGAATAGCCACATCCGTCGCACCGGTATCAAGCAGGAACTGGACAGGCGTGCCATTGATGGACCCGCTGGTTACGTAGTGGCCCTGGCGGTTCTGCTGCAGCACGACTTCCCGAACCCCATTGGTGTCGATACGGCTGGCGGGATTGCTGTTGGGATTAACCTGGCGCTCCAGTATCCCGTTAAAAAACAGCGTCATGAATCCCAGGGCCAGAACACAGGCGGCAACCATCATACCCCGGCCCATAGTTCTGGTTGTCTTATGTGGTTGTTGGCTGTTTTGCATGCCTGCTCACAAGTGTGAATCAAGTAGCGGATTATCCCCAACCCCGCGGCAATAATAAAGAAACCTCTGATTAATTACCGGGGGGATAGTGTGAACTGATTCAACAACACCGTTCAGCAGTAATGTTATAAATCATATACGGCTCCCAAGACCTTGATATTATGAATAAACGCACACCAAGCGCGCTCGAAAAGCCTGCTGATTTACAGGATCTCGATACCCTGGAAAAGATTCGCTGGTCGCTCAGGCAGCGCCTCTGTGAACACATGCGTCGCCTGAATTCAGACCTGTTTGATGAGCTGGATGATTTTCTTTTCTGCAGCGTGCAGCCTGATGAGCTGTCCGAGGCCAGTCCACAACTCAAGCTGATCCGGGAGTTTCGCAATAAAAAGCAGCTCTTCGAGGAAAAGTTTCTGGTTTCCATTGATGGTGCATTACAGTCCACCCTGGTGCCGGAGGTGCAGGATCGGAAGCTGCCTGCCGCCATTGGTGTGGATTCAACTGGCAGTTCGGCCTACGAAAAAATGGAAGCGGATCTTGCGCTGGAGCGCATGCAGCGCAAGGCGTTCAAGTTCTATGCGTCGCGCATTCGGGAACTGGGCAGCTCCGGTACTGATTCCGAACATGCTGAGGAGAATGGCGAAAACAGGGTGATTCCGGAAAACAGGGACATCCTCATCAAGAATACGTTGCGTGCACTGGCCTTCGCACAGCCGGTATTCCGGGTGCCGTTGGAAAGCCGCCTGGTTTTTCTCAAGCTGTTCGAACAGCATTTTCTGTTGAAAATGGACAAACTTTATCAGGATGTCATCAGCATAATAAACAACAAAGACAATCAGAAATTCGTTGAGCGACTTTATGCTTCCTCGACGTCAATTCACAAACGGCGCTCCAGAAGCCAGCTGGTGGAAAATCGCCAGGGTGCCCAAGGTAGTCGCAGTCGGGAACTCTTCCCGGTATCAAATCTCATCAGCGCCAGAATTGAAGGCATGCTGGACGAGTGGTGTAAGAACCCCAAGCTACCGGAGTTTGTTGTAACAATGCTGCGCCAGGACTGGCAGAACGTGCTATTTCTCCTGGGCTTGAATAAAGGTGTAGAAGCGCAGGAATGGCATGAAGCCAGACAGGCTATCGACAGGCTGGTGCAACTGTTGTCGGGTGAAACAGCGACCCAGAAACCTGCCGGCGACAGTGAGAAAGAGTGGACTGTCACCCAGGTCCAGGCACTGTTGCGGCAGGGCTTTGATTTTGTGCATAAGGATGCCGCGGATCAGGAAGCATTTTTTAACGCCCTGGGAGAGCGCCTCAATGTTGCTGGCAGACGTGCCGGGGACGCTGCCGCAGCGGGCAGCTCCCAACCGTCAGCTAACGCTGGCAGGGGTGCATCCAACAACTTTGCTGCTGTCAGTGAAGCTGGCAGGAAAATTCTCGACAGTGCTGACCTGGATGATTTTATAGCGCTGTTGAGTGATGACCAGGAGCAGGCAATCGCGGAGGTGGAGGAAGAAGCCATTTCCATGGACTACTATCTCACTATGGTGGATTCGATGGCAGACGGCGCAGCGGCCGAACTCAGACATGCTGACGAAATGGGCAAGTGCCGGATCAGGAAGTCCAACAATATTGAGAACAGTTATCAGGTACTGGATAAAAATGGCCGGGTGTTGCTGACCCGTGGGCGTGTGGGGCTGGCTGTCTCGCTGCGGGCAGGCGAAATCAGGCTGGAGGGACAGGAGGATTTCAATCCCGCACCCTCGGTCAGTCCGCCCTCCCTGGACGTTGTCTTAGCGACCCGACAGGCGACGACGATCAATTAGCAGCCGGTAAATTGATTAATGCCTGCCCGAATGGTTGATGTGGTACCATTTTTGGCCAGCTCAACCAAGGCAGGAAACCGGCTTGCAATCCCCATCCGCTATACAGGGCCACGTGCTGGTACAGGCACGTCAGATCCCTTCCCCTAATCAGAGTTCCAGGTCACCGAAAAGTGAAATAAGCCTGCTGGTTATTCACAATATCAGTCTCCCGCCTGGTGAGTTTGGTGGTAATCATGTTGATGAGCTGTTCTGCAATAGCCTGGATCCTAACTGCCATCCTTACTTTGCCGAGATCGCCCCGTTGCGGGTTTCCGCTCACCTCCTGATCGACCGGGCGGGAGATGTAACCCAGTATGTGCCGTTTGATCAGAAAGCCTGGCATGCCGGGCAGTCCTGCTTCGAAGGGCGGGAAAATTGCAATGAATTTTCCATCGGCATAGAGCTGGAGGGCACCGATGAAAGCAGTTTTACCGACGCCCAGTACCAGGCTCTCGCCGAGGTGTCCGGTCTCCTGATGCAACACTATCCGGCCATTACGCCAGAGCGGATAGTAGGGCATAGCGATATTGCCCCGGGGCGGAAGACCGACCCTGGCGAATGCTTTGACTGGGAACGTTATCTCGCTTCCCTGCCGCCTTCCAGGGGTTGACACAGGCGGTTGTGCTCACTGTTGGCAATTCTTTAGGTCGTACAGTTGTAAAACAATAAATCCCCTGCAAGCCAGGCTTTGGGGTTTGTTATTTGTCGCTTTTTTCAGTTCGAGCCATAGGCATTGATTGGTTTCAGCGCATCTTTCGCTTCACAAGGAATGCATTAACTGTCTGAAATAAATAGAAAAAGAATTCCCCCTCGTGAGGCTGTTCAGCTCCATCGAATCGTAGTTAAGTCATATAACTTATTAATACTCAATGGGAAAAAGCTGTGACCTGGGATAGACTCCGGGAAAAATGGATCAATTTTACATGGATCG
Organism: Gammaproteobacteria bacterium; assembly: GCA_041395725.1. Taxonomy (NCBI): domain Bacteria; kingdom Pseudomonadati; phylum Pseudomonadota; class Gammaproteobacteria; species Gammaproteobacteria bacterium. The sequence goes on from JAWKZW010000001.1 coordinate 3,177,126, forward strand.
ACGGGGCAAAATTGAGCTAAAATAGCTTCGATCTTCAAATAGGAAAGTATTTACTTTAATAAACTGAGAGCGCATTCGATGAGCCAACAGGAACAGGACAATAATCCGCAGGAAACCCAGGAGTGGTTGGACGCCCTGGAAGCCGTAATCGACAATGAGGGCGAAGAACGGGCCTATTATTTACTGGGCAGATTGGGTGAGCGTGCGACCAGGTCAGGGGAGCATTCGCCTTACATCTCGGTGAATACTCCGTATCGTAACTCGATATCGCACCTGAACGAGGAGCGTATGCCCGGCGATATGTTCATGGAACGTCAGATTCGCGGGATCATCCGTTGGAATGCGCTGGCTATGGTGATGCGCGCCAACAAAAAGAACCCCAACCTGGGCGGGCACATTTCCTCCTTCTCGTCTGCCGCCACCCTGTACGATGTGGGCTTTAATTATTTCTTTCACGGACCGTCTGATGAACGTGAAGGGGATGTGATTTATTTTCAGGGTCATTCGTCGCCAGGTATCTATGCACGCTCCTTTCTGGAAGGGCGTATCACAGAAGAACAGCTGGACAATTTCCGCCAGGAATCCGGAGGAGAAGGCCTGTCCTCCTACCCCCACCCCTGGTTGATGCCGGACTACTGGCAGTTTCCTACCGTGTCCATGGGGCTGGGTCCCCTGCAGTCCATCTATCAGGCCCACCTGATGAAATACCTCAGTAAGCGTGGGCTGATGGACAACTCTGAGCGTAAAGTCTGGTGTTTTATCGGCGACGGCGAAACAGATGAGCCCGAGACTCTTGGTGCAATCGGTAAGGCAGGTCGGGAACAACTGGATAATCTGATCTTTGTGATCAATTGTAATCTGCAGCGGCTGGATGGTCCGGTACGGGGTAATGGAAAAATCATTCAGGAACTCGAAGGCATATTCCGTGGCGCGGGCTGGAACGTGATCAAGGTGGTGTGGGGAAGGCATTGGGATCCCCTGCTGCAGGCCGACGAAGATGGGGTTCTGCAGGCTCGTATGGATGAAGTGGTGGATGGCGAATACCAGAACTACGTGGCCCGTGGCGGCGCCTACACACGTGAGAATTTTTTCGGTAAGCATCCTGAACTTGCCAAGATGGTCGAGCACCTTTCAGACGACGACATCATGGCTTTGAATCGCGGGGGGCACGACCCTTACAAGGTCTACGCTGCCTATGCGAAAGCCGTGAAAGCAAATGGTCGTCCCACAGTGATTCTGGCCAAGACTGTCAAAGGCTACGCATTCGGATCCAGCGCCGAAGCGCAGAACACCAGTCACCAGGTCAAGAAGCTTGATATTGAGAGCCTCAAACGTTTCCGGGATCGATTCGGTATTCCAATAAAGGACGAGAATCTCGAACAGGTACCTTACTACCGGCCACCGGAGAACAGCCTTGAGCTGCGTTATATGCGCAAGCAGCGTGAACGGCTGGGAGGCCCTGTTCCACAACGGCGTTCGGCCAGCTACTCCCTCAAGGTGCCTGAGCTTTCCCTGTTCGAAACCCAGCTTAAGAGCAGCGGTACACGGGATTTCTCCACAACCATGGCGTTTGTCAGAATGCTTTCAAGCCTGTGTAAGGACAAAGAAATTGGACAGCGAGTGGTTCCTATCGTCCCGGATGAGGCGCGCACTTTTGGTATGGAAGGCATGTTCCGACAACTGGGGATTTACTCCTCGGTCGGGCAACTCTACGATCCTTCGGATTCCCATCAGGTGGCCTACTACCGTGAAGACACGAAGGGGCAGATGCTGGAGGAAGGAATTTCTGAACCCGGCGCCCTGTCAACCTGGCTCGCCGCGGCGACTTCTTACAGCGTCAACAACTACCCGCTGATCCCGTTTTACATCTATTACTCGATGTTTGGGTACCAGAGAGTCGGCGATCTGTGCTGGGCCGCGGGTGACAGCCAGGCGCGTGGCTTTCTGATCGGCGCGACTGCCGGCAGAACCACGCTGAACGGCGAGGGTCTGCAGCACCAGGATGGCCACAGCCACATCCTGTTTTCCACTATCCCGAATTGTGTGTCCTACGATCCGACCTACTCCTATGAACTGGCTGTGATTATTCAGGATGGCCTGCGTCGTATGTATAAGGAGCAGGAGTCGGTGTTTTACTACATCACCACGATGAACGAGAACTACACGCATCCCGAGCTTCCCAAGGGCGCAGAAGAGGCCATCATCAAGGGGATGTACATGCTGGAGGATGGGGACAGCAAGGAATACAAGGTCTCCGGCAAACCAGTCACCGAATCCCGGATGCGTTTGCTAGGTTCTGGTACGATCCTGCGGGAGGTTCGAGAAGCGGCGGTCATTCTTCGGGAGCAGTTCAAGGTGCCGGTGGATGTGTGGAGTGTTACCAGCTTCAATGAGCTGCGGAAGGAAGGGCTGGCTGTAACCCGTGAAAACAGAATGAACCCGGCCCGCAAGAAGAAAAAAACGCCTTTTGTTACCGAATGTCTTGCCACAAGGAAGGGGCCGGTGGTGGCGTCTACCGACTACATGAAGCTTTACGCGGATCAGATACGGGAGTTCGTCCCGGCAAGCTACCAGGTGTTGGGTACTGATGGCTTCGGGCGCAGTGACAGTCGCGAAAAGCTGCGCCACTTTTTCGAAGTTGACCGCAAGTTCGTCGTTCTGGCGGCCCTCCACGAGCTTCAGGCTGAAGGGGCGATCAAGGCCGACGTTATAAGCAAGTACATGAAGGAAAGTGGCATTGACCCGGCGAAAGTCAATCCGGTCACGAAATAACAGGAAATTGCGCAGGGTAACCATGCATCCGGTGGAAGCCGGATAAGTTAGGAGTAACAATCAGTGGCAACTGAAACGATTAAAGTTCCCGATCTGGGAGATTCAAGTGAAGTCGAAGTGATTGAATTACTGGTTAAAGTGGGTCAATCGGTCGCAGAGAATGATTCACTCCTGGTTCTGGAAAGCGACAAGGCTGCCATGGAAATACCGGCTCCGACCAGCGGCGTGGTGAAGAGCATAGCCGTCAATCTGGGTGATCAGGTGACCACCGGCACGGAAATTCTTACCCTGGAAATTGAGGGTGAGGCGGCCGGTGGTGGGGAGGAAAAAGGGCAGCAACCAGCTGCAGACGATTCCGGTGACGAAGGGGGAGCGGAACAGGCGGATGTTGAAGTCGATGAAGTGGTGGATTCTGCCGCTGAAGAGGCAGAAACCCCGGCAGAGCAGATCCTTAAAACCGTCGAGGTGCCGGATCTGGGGGGCGAGAGCGATGTGGAAATCATCGAGATACATGTGGCGCCAGGCGACTCGATAGCTATCGACGACCCGCTAATTACCCTTGAGTCGGACAAGGCAGCGATGGATGTGCCCGCGAGGCTGGCCGGGGAAGTCAAAGAGCTGAAGGTTAAGGTCGGTGACAAGGTCTCCAAGGGAGCGGCAATTCTCGTCCTGCTGGCTGCGGATACTGCGCCGGCGGCAGATGCGGCCATGCCGGATAAGCCAGCAGGTACAGCACCCGCTGCGGCAAAGCAAGAGGCTCAAGCCGTTGAATCTCGACCCGAGCCCAGGACTACCGCAGCTCCGGCAGCCACCACCAATGACGCAGCAGTCAGCAGCGGTGCCAGCATATACGCTGGGCCCGCCGTAAGAAAACTGGCCAGAGAGCTGGGTGTAGACCTGGGTCAGGTCCAGGGTTCAGGTGCCAAGGGCAGAATAATCAAGGAAGACCTGCACGAGTTCGTCAAGTCCCGCCTGTCCCAGGCGACTACAGCCGCTTCCGGCGGCATGCCGGTCTCTCAGGTTCCCGATATCGATTTCAGCCAGTTTGGCGAAGTGGAACAGGTTTCCATGAGCAAGCTGCACAGGGTGACTGCTGTCAATATGCAGCGCAACTGGTCTTCGGTTCCTCATGTTGCGCAGTTCAATGAGGCCGATGTCACCGAGCTGGAGGAATTTCGCAAGCAGCAGAAGGGTGAGTCAGAAAAGCGGGGTGTTAAACTGACTTTCCTGCCGTTCCTGCTCAAGGCCTGCGTCAGGACATTGCAGGAATATCCGCAATTCAATGTCTCACTGCATTCCAGTGGGGAATACTATGTCCAGAAAAAATACTTTCATATAGGCGTGGCCGTGGCGACGGAAGCCGGTTTGATGGTTCCGGTCATTCGCGACGTGGATAAGAAATCCCTGTGGGAGCTGGCTGCGGAGCTGGCGGAAATCAGCGAGAAAGCAAAGCAGCGCAGGCTGAGCAAGGAAGACATGCAGGGAGCCTGCTTTACCATCTCCAGCCTCGGCGCTATTGGTGGAACTGGTTTTATACCCATTATCAATGCACCCGAAGTGGCGATACTCGGGGTTGGTAAGACGGACATTAAACCGGTATACCAGGGGGGGCAGTTCGTGCCCCGCAGCATGTTGCCATTGACTCTTTCCTACGATCATCGGGCGGTCAATGGTGTTGATGGCGGGCTGTTCTCCACCTTCCTGGTCGGGTTGTTGGGTGATATCCGGCTGCTGCTGTTGTGAGCCTGGGGGAGTCTCTGGCTCCCGCAGAGCATCTCTGTAGGAAATAGGGGATTGCCTGATTCGGGGCTGTCCCGTCTCAGGCAGGAACGAAATAACGCCTTCCGCTGTGTTCGATCATGGTTATTCTGCAGTGGAAGGCTCGTTCCAGATTTTCAGGGGTGAGTACGAGCTGTGCCGGGCCCTCGACCACTTCTCCTTCGCCCATCAGCAAAAGCACTCGATCACAGAAACGAGCCACCAGATTGATGTCGTGGCTGGCCATCAACAGGGCACCCCGTTCCCGACTGGTTCTTTCCGCGAGCAGATTCAGAATCTGAATCTGGTTATCGATATCCAGGTGGTTGCTGGGTTCATCGAGCAGCAACAGTCGCGGGTTTTGCAGGAGAAGCAGGGCTATAGCAAGGCGCTGTTTCTCTCCCCCGGACAGGGTGCCCACCTGACGCTCTGCCAGATCTCCGAGCCCGACCTGCTTCAGCGCGTCGAAGGCCATCGACAGATCTTCCGCTGAGTCCCAAAAAAGATTTTCCGCGTAGGGATGCCGACCAAGCAAAACAGTTTCTAAAACCGTTGCTGGCATGTTGTTCTCGTTTTCTTGGAACAGCAGGCCCACCAGGCGAGCCAGTTGCCGTCGGGATCTGGATCCAAGCGGGTTGCCGTCCAGCCAGATTGACCCCGCGTCCTGTTTATGAAAGCCCATGACGGTGTGGAGCAGCGTTGTTTTACCCACTCCGTTGCGACCCAGCATTCCCAGCCTCTCGCCGACCCCAAGGCACATGTCGAGGTCGCGACAGACCAGGTGCTCGCCGATGGTAATCTGCAATGCGGAGAATTTGAGCAAGTCCATCAGTAGTGTCTTATGGTGCTGCGAAGAATGATCAGAAATACCGGCACGCCGATGATGGCAGTGACAACGCCAGTGGGCAGCTGCTGGGGGGCAATGACAGTGCGTGCCAGGCTGTCGGCAAAGACCAGGAAGCTGCCCCCGAGCAATGCTGCCAGAGGAACCAATAACCTGTGATCCCTGGCGCCCAGTAAACGCAGCATGTGGGGAATGATGAGTCCTACAAAACCAATCGATCCGGAAATGGTGACGGCGGTCGCCGTCAGTACCGAGGCTACCAGGTAGAGAGCAATGCGCATACCGGCGACGTTAACTCCCAGTGACAGGGCTGGCAACTCGCCACGAACCAGCACATTCAATGACCGGGCCAGGTAGAGGCCGGTCATCAGGCCGCCGACCAGTATCACAATCTGCCAGGCGGCAATGCGGCTCTGACTAAGATCTCCCATCAACCAGAAAAGCATACTCTGGACCGTGTTGGTGGCGGATGAGGCGAGCAGTAGATTGATAGCCGCCCCCCAGCCTGCTGAAACCACCACGCCGGTCAGCAGGAGCCGGGTAACCGACCAGCGTCCTCCTGCAGTCGCCAGACCAAAAACCAGCAGGATGGAAAAAAGCGCTCCCGCAAAAGCAGCCTGCGGCAGCCAGACGGCACTGGCGCCCGACAGCAACAGAGCCAGGGCCGCTGTCGATGCGCCTCCCGAGACTCCCAGAATATAGGGGTCTGCAAGGGGGTTTCTGAGCAGCACCTGCATGATTACGCCAGACAGCCCCAGCAGCCCTCCGGTTACCAATGCTGCCAGTGTTCGTGGCAAACGAAGTTCCAGGACCACCTGCCGCTGTAAAGTGGATTCCGGGGAGAACAGAGCTCCCCATACCTCGGCTATGGTTAAATCAACGCTGCCGGCTGCCAAAGACACGGCAACGGCGGAAAGACAGACCAAGGTCAGCAGACACAGGAGGAGCAGCGATTTACCGACAGTTTTTGGCATTATCAAGAGTTTTCAGGAGCTGCTTTGCTGCATGATCCGGTTAGCGGTGCGTGTGGGGTTGCAGTCTACTGGAAAAATTCATCGACAACATCTGCAGTGGTGCAGGGCTGTGTGATCAGGGGCGCCGGAATAGGGCGGGTGTGCCGGGGAAGTCGGGAAACGCAAGGGAGACGGTTTCGGTCGTGTATTCGCGGGAGCAGCGATGCTAAACTGCGCGATTGTAGTGGTGGGTAGAGCAACTCACCCGAAATCCTACTATTCGGAGTTTGTCATCATGCCATCCTTTGACATCGTATCGGAAGTGGATCTGCACGAAATGAACAATGCCATAGACCAGGCTAATCGCGAGGTGGGTAACCGCTTCGATTTCAAGGGTGTCGATGCCAGATTCAGCTTTGCGGATTCGGTGATTACTCTCAACGCGGAAGTCGATTTTCAGTTACAGCAGATGCTGGAGATCCTCCAGGGTAAGCTGATCAAACGAGGTATCGACATTGCCTGTCTGGATGAGGGGGAAACAGCGATTACCGGGCAGCGGGCGATCCTGCCGGTTACAGTGCAGCAGGGGGTTGAGTCGGAGCTGGCGCGGAAGATCATCAAGCTGATCAAGGAATCCAAGATCAAGGTTCAGACTGCCATACAGGGAGACAAGCTGAGAGTTTCGGGCAAAAAGCGCGACGATCTGCAACAGGTCATAGCCCTGCTGAAAGACGCCAAGCTGGGAATTCCCCTGCAATACAATAATTTTCGGGACTGATGTTACTGGGCCCGGTGCCAGTCTATATCGTTCGCACCTCGTAGCGGGATACTGAATTGCAACATGTCAGATCTTTTTCAGACGCACTGCTTCAGCTGAAAGATATTCGCTACCTGAATATTCTCCTGCTTGGCTTCTGCAGCGGGTTTCCCTGGGTCCTCCATGGCTCGGTATTGACCCTGTGGCTGCAACAGTCCGGCCTTTCCAGGTCAGCAATCGGTTTTGTAGGCGCTATAGCAACGGTTTACGCTATTAACTGGGTGTGGGCACCCTTTGTGGACCGCATCAGATTACCCTTGCTGTTCTCGCGGCTCGGGCAGCGCCGTTCGTGGATGGTGCTTTGCCAGCTTGTTATCATGGTGGCGATAGCGGTGTTGAGCAAGACCGATCCCGCCACCAATCTGGGCCTGGTCAGTATGATGGCGCTGCTGGTCGCGATCAGCTCGGCGACGCTGGATATTTCTGTCGACGCCTATCGAATCACGATTTTCAGCCGCGAAGAGATGGATGAAAAAATGCCCTACGCGGCAGCTGTCAGCACCACCGGCTGGTGGGCCGGCTACGGTTTTATCGGCGGGGCCGTGGCAGTCGCTCTGGGTGGCGAGTCGATAGGGATGGCCTGGTCTGAGGTTTACCTGACGTTGGCCTTTTTATACCTGCTCCTGATCGGCATGATCCTTTACGTGCCAGAGCCGGAGACTGCGCCAGACGACAGGGATTCGCCGACAGATGTTGGTGGGGTCAGATTTCAGCTGATGCCCTGGGTGCAATCCTATCTTATGGAACCGTTCCGCGATTTTTTCAATCGCTGCGGTGTGCAACTGGCGCTGTCCGTTCTGTTACTGCTACTGGTGTTTCGACTGGGGGAGGGGATGCTGGGGCGAATGTCCCTGGTTTTTTACGTGGAGATCGGCTTCAGCACGGACCAGATCAGTTTTTACTCAAAGTTTTTCGGCGGCCTGGTGACCGCCGTTTTCTCTCTGCTGGCAGCCGCGCTGAACACCCGGTTTGGTGTTATCAAAGGGCTGTTTTTTGCCGGCGTCGCCATGGCGGCTGCCAATCTGCTTTACGCGCTGCTGGCGGTCGTCGGGGCCAACGGTAATCTGTTGATGCTGACCCTGCTGATCGACAACTTTTTTCAGGCCTTTGCTACCGTGGCGTTTATCTCATTCATCTCCTACTTTACCAGTCGAACCTACACGGGAACCCAATACGCGCTGATGGCCTCCATTTCAAATTTTGGTCGTACCACGCTGGCGGCCGGGAGTGGTGCGGTGGTCGATTTCTTAAACGGCGACTGGGCATTCTTTTTCATCCTCACTACCCTGATGGTAATACCAGGACTTTGCCTGCTATTGTGGGTCAGCCGTTTGCTGAAACCCTATCATGCCCGGCGTAACGGTTATGCATCCGATTGATCGACGCCGTACTGTGATAATGACAGGCGGCCATCTATAAAAAGGATGCCTTCTGCTTCCAGCAGTTGCTGTTGCTGTTGATGCTTGCTGCTGTGACTTGGAAACGACAGACAGCCGCGGGCATTCACGACCCTGTGCCAGGGCAGACGACTTCCCCGTGGGAGATTCTTCAGCACTGTCCCCACGTATCGTGCATAACCTGGCAGGCCGGCCAGCCTGGCGACCTGGCCGTAGGTGGCGACCCGGCCGGGGGGGATGCTGTGCACTGCCTGCCAGATTCTTTCTTCATTTTTCACCGTGCTGCTCCTGAATGCCGACTTCGACCCGTAGCCTCTAATACTGTTGCGGGCGCTTCGCATTATCCCGAAACCTGGAGTGGTCATAGAATATAGAACTATCCGGGCATTGTAATACCCGCCATAGGCACCATTTCCATTCGTATGCTGTTGTCAGGGTGGTGGGCAGGATAACCGTAGTAAGCGTTTTCCTGGCCGGAGAGTACCGGTCAGAGCAGCACCGACCGGCAATTAATCCCTGCCGGGTGGCGGTGTTGATGATAAAGTCTCTGGATTCGAAACAGGCAAGTGAAGGAAACGTAATGCGTTGGGTGCTGCTTTTTTTTATCGCGATACCATTGATCGAAATGTTGCTGCTTTTTGAGGTGGCCGACCTGATCGGTGGCTTGTGGACTATCTTCATGGTGGTGCTGACTGCGGTCATCGGTGTTCAGGTCTTGAAACGGCAGGGGTTTTCGACCTTGTTACGGGCTAATCAGCGGCTCGATCAGGGGCAGATACCAGCCCAGGAGATGGTTGAAGGTTTTTTCCTGGCCTTTGCCGGCGCCCTGCTGCTGACCCCGGGGTTTATAACCGATACCCTGGGTTTCCTGTGCCTGACCCCACCGCTGCGTCGTGCCCTGGCGCGCAGGCTAATCGACGCAGGCGTTCTGACGACAGTGAGCTCCGGCTCTTCACGAGGTTTTTTCTGGAGCTCACAGCGTGGCGATAACCCTCATGACGGGTCGTCTACCTTCGAGGGCGAATTCTACGAAGAGAAAGACAGGCTTTCCCGTTCAAATGACGACAAACCAGACTTCTGAGCAGCTTTAACGCCGCTTGGATCCCTGGTCGCAGTGAAAATTCGGGCTATTCAGGTGTTTACCTGAAAAAAATAACGAACTTTTACCCGATTGCTATTGAATTTCAGCCGAATATCCCCATTTAGGAGCGTCACAGGGCAGACCTGTGGCCCTATCTTTGTCTCGGCTATGCCTCGGCACAGGGATTGATGATTTTTGCCGGTTAAGTCCAGCACTGACAGCGGCTTAATCGCGGGAAACTAGACTAGTTAGGTAAATCGATTTAGGAGAATAAATCCAATGAAGATCCGGCCTTTGCAAGATCGCGTCGTGGTTCGGCGTACTGAAGAGGAACAAAAAACAGCTGGGGGTATCGTGTTGCCAGATAGCGCAACCGAAAAGCCGGCTCAGGGTGAAGTACTGGCGGTAGGCCCTGGCCGACTGCTGGATAATGGCGATGTTCGTCCGGTTGACCTCAAGGAGGGCGACACGGTCGTATTCGGTAAGTATGCCAGTAATACAGTCAAAATTGACGGCGAAGAGCTGCTGATTCTCAGCGAGAGCGAAATTTACGGCGTTGTTGAAAGCTAGTAAGCAGGGCTCGAGATTGGAATACAGACTTAACGATCACTAGATAGGAAGATTGAAAATGGCTAAAGAAGTAAAATTCGGCGATGCCGCGCGCAAAAAACTGCTGGCAGGCGTCAATGTCCTGGCAGATGCGGTCAAGGTTACACTGGGCCCCAAAGGCCGGAATGTTGTACTGGATAAATCTTTCGGTGCCCCCACCGTAACCAAGGATGGCGTTTCAGTTGCCAAGGAAATTGAACTGGCGGACAAGTTCGAAAATATGGGCGCACAGATGGTCAAGGAAGTCGCTTCCCAGACGTCTGATGTGGCAGGTGATGGCACGACTACAGCAACCGTGCTGGCCCAGGCAATTCTTAACGAGGGTCTGAAGTCTGTGGCAGCCGGCATGAACCCCATGGATCTCAAGCGTGGTGTCGACAAGGCCGTGCTGGCGCTGGTGGAGGAAGTCGGCAAACTCTCTACTCCCTGCACTGACTCCAAGGCTATCGCCCAGGTTGGCACAATTTCCGCCAACTCCGATACCCAGGTTGGTGCAATCATTGCCGAGGCCATGGAAAAAGTGGGTAAGGAAGGGGTTATCACCGTAGAAGACGGCTCCGGCCTGGAAAACGAGTTGGAAGTAGTCGAGGGTATGCAGTTTGATCGCGGGTACCTGTCGGCCTATTTCATCAACAACCAGGACAGTATGAGTATTGACCTTGAAGATCCGCTGATTCTGCTGGTCGACAAGAAAATTTCCAATATTCGCGAAATGCTGCCGTTACTGGAGAGCGTTGCCAAGTCCGGCAGGCCGCTCCTGGTAATCGCAGAGGACGTGGAAGGTGAGGCGCTGGCTACACTGGTAGTAAACAACATGCGCGGAATCGTTAAAGTGGCTGCCGTGAAGGCTCCGGGTTTTGGGGATCGTCGCAAGGCCATGCTGGAAGACATCGCTATCCTGACCGGTGGTACCGTGATTTCCGAAGAAGTTGGTCTGAATCTGGAAGGGGCTACGGCCGATGATCTGGGTTCCGCCAAGCGCGTACAGGTCACCAAGGAAAATACCACCATTATTGATGGTGCTGGCGATGCCGGCAAAATTTCCGGACGGGTTAGCCAGATTCGGGCTCAGATCGAAGAAACCAGCTCGGATTATGATCGGGAGAAACTGCAGGAGCGGGTCGCGAAGCTGGCCGGCGGTGTCGCTGTGATCAAGGTTGGCGCAGGCACTGAAATTGAAATGAAAGAGAAGAAGGCTCGCGTAGAAGATGCGCTGCATTCGACTCGAGCAGCCGTTGAAGAAGGGGTTGTCCCCGGCGGCGGTGTTGCCCTGGTGCGGGCCTTGCAGGCCGTAGAGGGCCTGAAAGGCGATAACCACGATCAGGACGTCGGCATCAGCCTGCTGCTCCGCGCAGTCACTGCGCCGCTGCGTCAGATTGTTCAGAATGCCGGTGAAGAAGCGTCGGTCGTGCTGGACAACGTGAAGAACGGTAAAGGCAACTACGGCTTCAACGCCGCAACCGGTGAATACGGTGACATGATCGAAATGGGTATTCTGGACCCGGCCAAGGTGACACGTACGGCTCTGCAGGCGGCTGGTTCCGTTGCAGGTCTGATGATCACCACCGAGGCCATGGTGTCGGATATTCCGGAAGAGAAGTCTGCCGGTGGTGGTATGCCTGATATGGGCGGAATGGGTGGTATGGGCGGCATGGGCGGCATGATGTAAAAATCACCGTTCAGGACGGTCTAAATCCTTTCTGACTTCGTTGGCCTGGAACTTCCGATGCTCACGTAGTTTTCACTACGCTGCGCTTCGGGTTTCCAGCCCGCCTCGCCAGTAAGAATTTATCCTCGCCCTGATCGGCGATTTCCAAGCCGACAAGCCAAAGGGCCTGAATCTGATTCAGGCCCTTTTTTGTGGGACAAAGAAAAAGGGCCTGCAGTGATTACAGGCCCTTTCGATTGGATCTGGCAATAGCCTGATTAATCAGGCGTTTGACAGGTTCTGGTTGGCAAAATCCCAATTGACGAGATTGTCCAGAAAGGAACCGAGGAAGTCCGGGCGGCGATTCTGAAAATCCAGGTAATAGGCGTGCTCCCAGACGTCGCAGACCAGTATTGGCGTTACACCATCGGTGAGCGGCGTTTCAGCGTTGGCTGATTTGACTATTTTCAAGGTTCCGCCATCGGCTACCAGCCAGACCCAGCCGCTGCCGAACTGGCCAACGCCATTATTGACAAACTCGGTCCTGAACGCGTCGTAACTGCCAAAGTCTGCATTGATCTTGTCGGCGATAGCGCCAGTGGGCTGGCCGCCGCCGGTCGGGCTCAGGCTGTGCCAGAAGAACGTGTGGTTGTAACACTGGGCCACGTTATTGAACAGCGGGCCCTTGTGATTGACCGTAGTTTTTACCAGCGCTTCCAGATCATCACCCTCTATTCCGGCCTCCGCAAGCAGCTCATTGCCTTTGACCACGTACGCGTTGTGGTGCTTGCCATGGTGGAAATCCAGGGTATTCGCTGACATATGTGGTTCCAGAGCATTCTTCTCAAAAGGAAGTGCAGGTAGTTCTAAAGCCATAGTAACCTCGTGTTGGTTAGTCCATTAGTGGTTTGTGTTGACGCAGGGCCAGGGCTGCGGGGCTTTGATTGCAACCGTTGCCACTGTGGTGCTTGCACGGTGCCTGACTGACTCACATCGCTCGCGTCTATCGCATCACCCACAATTTTCGCAGCTGGTGCGACTGTGGGGAGTGGCATCGGGTCCGGATGCTGAGCTTGCAGCGAGTCGCAACGGCCCTGGGCCAGGTATTAAATCCGTGGTGGCAGGTCGGCTCCATCTTTCAGCCCTGGTGCCGGAAAGCGTCGGACTGACCTGATGGGTGCCGGACACAGACCCCGATCATTCCACCTCCACGCCGGCTAAGTCTACAGTGAATACTGGACGATTAGAAGTAAGCCGCCATGCTTCGAATCCCTCAGCGGCGCGCTGTTCTGGCTGACCGGCCGAATCAGTGTTCCTGGCATTACGTTGGAAACTGTATGGCTGCGGGCAGGCACAGGTCTGTTGCTGATTGCAGCCGGCACCCGGTTGTCGCAGGCTCGCTCCGGCAGTTAGAATTTGCAACAGTGGTGTCCTGCTGCTGGCAACAGTCGGACGCTGGATTAATGAGAGGTTCCTTAAGCAACCGATTGTGTTCGCTCAGGGAGTCTGCCAAAGTGCGTCGTGTGATTAATCAGCAGCACCCCGGCAATTCATCGCAAAACAGCAACAGTAGATGACATAAAAGTGCCTTTTCTAGGATAATGCGCCAATGCGTGATTCAGATGATTTGAAAAACATTCCACCCATAGTTCCCAGCCGGGATGACGTGGCAACCCACCAGCAGGCCCGTCGAGGGCAGTCCCGCGATATCGTCAGGCCTCCGCACAGCGTGGAAAAGCTGCGCGTCAGCAGTACCTGGCCTGTCCGGATCATGCTGGCAGTGTTGACTCTCGCTGTCATAGGCGCGGCGGCCGGGGCTAATTACTTTTACGGCGAGTACCAGGACGCCATGCGGCAGGCAGACCTGAGAATCGTGGAGCTCGAACGTCGGCTGGCCCTGGTGGGGGAAGAATCCGAAGATACCGTCATCAATATCCAGGAGACGCTGGACTTTCACTTTTCCGAGATTGACAAGCTGTGGGCGGCCCGCAACACATTGCGAACCGAGGCCACGGACCTTCGCTCCGAACTGGCAAAGCTGGCGCTGGTCAATGAAGGTCAGGACGAAATTGTGGCGCAGTTGACTGCTCAGCAGGAAACCACAGCCGGTCGGGCTACTGCCAACGAAACCCGTTTCAACGCCTTATCGGGAGAGCTCAATGGTCTGGCCAGCCAACTAGCGGAGATGGATGCGTCAATGGCAAGTCTCGCCGCACTTCGTAACGAGCTGCAGGCGGTTCAGACGTCGCTGAATAGCGGTGACAGTACCCTGCTTGGGGTGGCCGGGCGGGTCGATTATCTCGAAGAGTCCATGGAATCGGTAAATGCACACCGGCTGCAGATCAACGAAACGCTTTTCCGGCTCCAGGAACGGGTTGAGGTATTGCAGCGCCAGGCAGGGCCGGCCGGCCTGTGACCCGGCTCCATCACGCCACGCCTTGTTAGCGCCAATTCATCGGGTATAATACGCGACCGGCCAGCAGGACATACCTGTTTGCCGGCTCTATGCGGATGTGGCGGAATTGGTAGACGCGCTAGATTTAGGTTCTAGTATCGAAAGGTGTGGGAGTTCAAGTCTCCCCATCCGCACCAGCACTTTCCTTTTTATTCCACTAACCTGCGCCCCGGTTGCCATTGGCGTGAGTGATTGTTGCTCGCACGGGAGTCGTTGGGCTATGCTGGCAGGCAATGAAAGACCTGATTAAAAAAGCCGCCAGACAGCTTGCCACCAGCCAGGCCGGTAAGTCAGTGGTTTCAGGGTCTGGCGACGTTCAGGATTTTCTGCAAAAAGTTAACGCCATGCCCAGGCCGCAGGGTGCAAAAGGGGCCACGGCTCATCTTGTCTTTGCGTTAGATGCGACCGCCAGCCGCCAGGCTACCTGGGATCGGGCGACGCAGTTGCAGAGCGAAATGTTTGTCAGCACCCAGGCCACAGGTGGTTTGCAGATTCAGCTGTGCTATTTCCGCGGGCTTGGGGAGTTTTACCGCAGTGACTGGCACAACGACGCGGACAATCTGCTGCAGCAGATGGCCGGGCTTCGCTGTCAGGCAGGAATGACTCAGATTGAGCGCCTGTTGCGTCATGCAATCGAGCAGAATAGCCGGCAGAAACTGCGTGGAGTTATTTTTATAGGCGATGCCATGGAAGAGAACGTCGATGTTCTCTGTCAGCTGGCCGGACAACTTGGAATATTGAATGTTCCTTTATTTATTTTCCAGGAGCGTCAGGACCCGGCCGCTCAACGGGCTTTTGTCGAGATGGCGAGGTTGTCCGGAGGGGCATATTGTCATTTCGACTCTGCCAGCGCCGAGCAGCTCAAGGATCTCCTGAAAGCGGTAGCCCTGTATGCCACTGGGGGGTTACAGGCTCTGGAAGATTTCAGCAGGAAATCTCACCAATCGGTCAAACTGCTCGGGCAGCAACTCAAGTAATAAAACTGGAAGCGACAAGTAATGGTCTTCAGACTTCTGGCGCTGCTGGCGTTTCTGTTTCTGATCTACTGGGGAATGAACTCCCTGTCCCGCCGCTACCGATTGACCAGAAACCAGGCCCGTTGGCTTCTGGTGCTGAGTATGGCTATGACGGTGATAGTCGTGCTTATCGCTATGGGGCGAATCCCGGTTCAGTTTATTCTTGCTCCGCTTGGTGTGGCAGCGACGTTCGTTTTACGGGCATTACCGGCGGTCCTGCGCCTGCTCCCATTCTGGCAAATGGTCAAGAGCAAAATCCCCTTTCCCGGCCATTCCGGTGGTAACAGCGGCAGCAGTTCAGTGATTCGAACGGAATACCTGGCCATGGAATTATTGCACGGCAGTGGCGATATGGACGGGCAGGTGCTCAAAGGACAGTTTGAAGGGCAGCAGCTGTCCCGGCTGACACCGCAGGAACTGGCACAACTGGTCAAAGAGTGTCGTCACGATCAGGATTCCATCCAGGTGCTGGAAGCCTATCTGGACAGGATGCACGAGGATTGGCGCAGTAAAGTAAATCAGCAGAACGAGGGAGGAGAGATCACGGGCGAGCCGGCAATGAATACGGAACTGGCGCTGGAAATTCTCGGCCTTGACGGCGACGCAACTTCGGAAGAGGTTACTCGAGCCCACAGGAAATTGATGCAGAAAATGCATCCCGACCGTGGTGGTACCGAATACCTGGCAAAAAAGATCAATGCAGCACGCGACTATCTGTTGGAGCGGCTGTAGTTTCTGTCTTAGGGCCTGTTCACACTGATTTCGGGCTCTGTGATTAGCAGGCTTTTAAAAATACCAGGGCGCTTCTGAGCCAGTTTTCACCTCTCATTGATTGCACCTGTAACGTTTTTCAACTGCCTGGTATTTCTGCAGCAGTTCGCCGGGATTTGTCGGTCACTCAAGAAGAAAAGCGTTGAGCGAAAGAAGTCTTACTGTCTGGACAGATGGGCCTTATTTTTTACGATTCAGGAAAGCCTGAACGATGGCCTGGGCCTCTGGTGATTGAAGCAGTCTGCCAAATTCTTTCATCTCCAGTTTAATCGTGTCAGGTAGCTCTTTTTCCAGGTTGCGCTTCATCAGTCTCTTGCTCACCTGCAGGGCGTGGGCTGGAAGGCTGGCAAGCTCCCTGGCCTTATTCATGGCAAAAGCGACATAGTCCTCCTGGGGCAACACGGCGTTGATCAGGCCGTACTCCCGGGCTGTCTCGGCGCTGATGCGATCCCCCAGGAGTAGCAGTTCGGCGGCTCGTTGATGTCCCAGGAAGTAAGGCAGAAGCAGGCTGGAGCCGAGTTCCGGACACAAGCCCAGGCGCGAAAAGGGCAGCTGCAGATAGCACTGCTCGGAGGCATAGACCAGATCACAGTGCAGCAGCATCGTGGTGCCGATGCCTATGGCCGGACCGCTGACTGCTGCAACGATTGGTTTTTGCGCCTGGCTGATCGCCGTCATGAAACCCAGCGAAGGCCTGTCACCGGTATCACCTGCGCCACTCAGAAAACTGCTGACATCGTTACCACTGGTAAAGCAGTCATCGGTTCCCCTGATGACCAGAACATTCACGGCATCGTTGCTGTCTGCGTGTCGAATACCGTCGCCGAGGGCCTGATACATGCCCGGGGTCAGGGCATTTTTCTTATCCGGGCGGTTTATCTGCAGGACGAAAAGCGGGCCGTCGGTCTGGTAGTGAATATTTGGGTCAGCTGATGTTAGGGCCATAGTAGGTCTGCCTTGGTTTTCCCGTAGGACTTGAGCGTATCGGGGCTGGGGGCCGTTACTGTTCGATTGGGTTGCAGAACCGGTTACTGCCAGATAAGGCAGGCGGTCTGCACGATAGAGCAGTCTGATGAAGCGCTTTCAATCCTGACTGCCGGATACTTGACGTAATTGAACCTAAATTGACCAGCACTGGCAAGCACAATGAAGCAGGTACATCGTGCTAGAATTTGCCCGGGGAGCCTCTGGGTAATTTCCGCCAGAGCATTGTGGTAATCAGCCAGAGGTTCCCTGCTCCCAAATAATCAGCGCCCGCAGGAATTTTCTTATGTCTGTAATTCGTCAGGAAGATCTGGTTCAGAGCGTTGCCGATGCTCTGCAGTACATCTCATACTATCATCCGCTGGATTTTATCAAGGCCGTACATGAGGCCTATTTAAGGGAGGAGTCACCGGCGGCCAAGGATGCCATGGCACAGATCCTGATTAATTCCCGACTGTGCGCCGAAGGCCGACGGCCGATCTGCCAGGACACCGGTATCGTGACGGTCTTTCTGAAAGTAGGTATGGATGTGCGCTGGGATGCACAGTTAAGTCTGACAGAGATGATCAATGAGGGGGTGCGCCGAGCTTATCTGCACCCGGACAACGTCTTGCGGGCGTCAATTCTTTCCGATCCGGCCGGCGCCCGGAAAAACACCCGTGACAACACTCCGGCAGTGATTCATACGGAAATTGTTCCCGGCGACAGCCTGGAAGTGAAGCTGGCTGCGAAGGGTGGTGGTTCTGAAAACAAGGCCAAAATGGTAATGCTGAATCCCAGCGACAGTATCGTTGAATGGGTTAAGAAAACCTTGCCGACCATGGGCGCAGGCTGGTGCCCTCCGGGTATGCTGGGAATCGGTATTGGCGGGACGGCCGAGAAAGCGGCGGTGTTGGCCAAGGAGTCATTGATGGATCCCATCGATATTCATGAGTTGCGGGAAAGGGGGCCGGCCAACCGGGTGGAAGAGTTGCGCCTGGAGATCATGGATGCGGCTAATTCTCTGGGGATCGGCGCCCAGGGGCTGGGTGGGTTGACCACGGTGCTGGATGTTAAGATTCTAGATTATCCAACCCATGCTGCTTCTCTACCGGTGGCCATGATTCCCAATTGCGCGGCTACGCGTCATGCGCACTTCACACTGACCGGCAGCGGTGCCGCTGAACTCAAACCACCGAGTCTTGCCGAGTGGCCCGAGATCACCTGGGACGTGGGGCCTAGGGCCCGGCGGGTCAATCTCGATACTGTAACCAGGGACGAGGTGGCCAGCTGGGAGCCCGGTGACACACTTTTGTTATCCGGTAGAATGTTGACCGGACGCGATGCAGCGCACAAACGTATTATGGAGTTGCTGGCGAAAGGTGAACCGTTGCCGGCAGGTGTCGACCTGAAAGGCCGTTTTATTTATTACGTGGGTCCAGTCGACCCAGTGCGGGACGAGGTGATAGGTCCGGCGGGCCCGACTACTGCTACCCGAATGGACAAGTTTACCGAGCCACTGCTTGAGGCTACCGGTCTATTGGGCATGATAGGCAAGGCGGAACGGGGGCCGGTGGCTATCGAGGCGATTAAAAAGCACCGCGCTGTTTATCTGATGGCCGTTGGCGGGGCTGCTTACCTGGTCTCCAAGGCGATTCGCAAGGCCCGGGTTATAGCCTTTGAGGAGTTGGGTATGGAAGCGATTCATGAGTTTGAAGTGGAAGATATGCCGGTGACTGTTGCCGTGGACGTCAACGGCATTTCGGTACATCAGACTGGCCCGGCGGAATGGCGCAAGCGCATCGAGGAGCGTACCGTCGAAGTGAAGTGATCTCCCCACCCCAGGCAGTATCGGTGGGCGTCGCTGACGCCGCCGATCAGTCCTGTGTATCGCAAAACTCCTGGTAATGATTTGGAACCCGGAGACTGACGGACTTATCCTGGCCACGGATTTTCAGAGTCTGCGTATCCAGGTCGATGTCTTTATCGTCCAGGACATTTTCACCAAACTGGTAGGTGGCGTTGAAGTTACCGGAGCTGGCCGCCGTGTCGTATTCAAGCATTCTGGCCAGGGTGTTTTCCTGACGGCGTCGGTATTCTGTCATTGCCGCCAGGCCGTGCCGATGTGCCAGCATCTGTCGGGTCTTGCCCGGCGACAGCAGGGAGGCGGAGGCGTTGTTGCCTCCGAACCCCTTGGAGTTGATGATCACTGCTTCCAGCTTGTCTGGATCAACTTCCCGATGCTGCCGAAGAATATCCAGCCCAGCGGTGCTTACATCTTCAGCCAGTTCATCGATTGTGGTGATCCCTGGAATTAATCCGTAGCGCCAGACGCCCAGGCTGGCAATCAGCTGGTCGCCGGCGGCACTGGCCAGCGAGTGACCCAGAAAGGCTTTGACCGCGGTGACCGGCCAGTTCTGGATGCCGAAAGTTTCTGCCACGCGGCTAAGGATTCGGGACTCCGTGATGCGATTCTGCGGGGTGCCCGTGCCATGGGCCTGCACGTAGGTGCGTTCCCGCAGGGCTTTGTCGCCCAGCAGGTTGCGCGTGGCCGCGGTCGCTTTTGCCATGGTCAGGTAGTTCCCCACACCCGGGCCGGCAATGGACTTTTTGAACCCGTCGGCATTCACGAAGACATCGTTGACGGCGCCATAGATAGTGGCGCCCAACTCTAATGCCAGTTCGTCATCGAAAAGGACGATGAACTGAGCGGATTCCGCCAGGGTGAAGCCCACGTTGTTGCCAAATGGTCTGCAGGCCCGCTGATGCAGCGGCCGGTCATTGGCTGAGAGTCCATCCAGTTCGCGCAGTTTATTGTCGTCGGCCAGTGCACCCATGGTGACGAAGCCATCAAACACTTCCGGCAATAAGGGAGCTTCGCTGGTACCAACGATGACCACGCGATGGGTGCCCAGCTGAATATCGCGAATGCCCTGACGGAGATTGTAGAGGAACGTGGCACAGGCAGCCACGTTGGTGCCTGTAGTGCCCAGATTACCCAGCACATAGGCGTTCACGAAATCTGCCGGCATTTCCGCATAGCCCAGTGGAAGCTGCTTGGACGTAACCTTTCTGCCGCTGAGCCTGGCCTGTAACAGACCTCCAAAGCCGTTGTAGTCCAGTTGGCTCATGCCACTGCCGGCATACACGCTGATCTGGTCGGGTGCGACGTGACTGGTGATGGTCTGCCAGTCGATGCCCAGTGAGTGCACCGCATCGGAAGCGGCAAACACGGTCAGCTGCAGCCCGCGGGGATGACTGCGCGCAGGATACAAGGCCTCGGGATCAAAGCCGCTGGGTAATTGCCCGGCGGTATTCACTTCTGACCCCCGATAGCACTTGAGCATGACTTCCAGATTGTCAGTTACCCGCACGTGAACTTTGCCCGGTTGGCTGCTGTCCTCGCGGACCTGCCAACTGGCTGGAAGCGGCTCGGGCAGGTGTCTGTTGCTCAGCAGAAATTCCACCGGCTGCTGATCCTTGCCTGTCAACGCCACGGCTTTGTGAAAGGGGAGGGCAGCTGGATCGAAGAGGTTGTCTTCCAGCCTGCGTATCAGCGTCCCATCAAGCAATTGGCTGGCAACAGCAGCCAGATACTTTTCCAGATCTACCTTGGCACCCTTGCCGTCCGTCCAGGTGTCAGCGTTTTTCTTGAGCAGCCCCATGAGTGCTGCGAGGCTTTGGTGGGTTTCTCTGGCATCTGTAGCAGCAAGCCGGTTGAGAACCAGGCGACGGTACCCATGGTGGAAGGAACTGCGGCCGGCTGGATTGATGCCTCCGAAGCCGGTTATAACGGGAAGTCGGGCCATTGCTGTATCTCCGATGCCTGGACGGGCTGGGGAGCACTATACTGGGTTGATCGGGCGTAAGATATGGCATTCTGGCCAACAAAAAGGCCAGATAGGCCAGTTGTGGTGCGGTGGAACATGCTGTGTCGCACGGATTTCAGAACGCGGTATAACCCCATTCCAGTAGTGTGTCGCTGGTCAGTCGGAGCAGATGTGATACTCTGAGCCGGTTTGCTCACCGAATATAAACGGGCTCCTGGAGGGTTCATGGAATTACTCTATAAATTGGGCGCAACTGCTGCCGTGCTTACTCTTGCTCTGCTGACCTCTGTGGCAGTGGCCCAGGACGATCGCTTTGCCAATGTCACCATCGAAACCATTCCGGTGGCCGGAAACATCTCCATGTTATCGGGGTCCGGAGGCAACATCGGTGTCTCTGCCGGAGAGGATGGCATCCTGATTGTCGATGATCAGTACGCGCCACTGGCGGGTCGTATCAGGCAGGCATTGACGGCGTTGGGTTCCGATGCGCCTGAATTTGTTCTGAATACTCACTTTCATGGCGATCACACTGGCAGCAATGCAGACTTTGGTGCGACTGGTATCATCGTAGCCCATGAAAATGTACGTAGTCGCCTGCAGTCGATGGAGACAGCTGCGGTTGCGCTGCCGGTTATTACCTACGACGATGATGTGACACTGCATTTCAACGGCGAAGATATCACTCTCATTCACGTGCCGGCTGGCCATACTGATACGGATAGCGTCGTATTGTTTGCCGAGTCCAATGTCATTCACATGGGCGATCATTTTTTTAACGGCGCTTTCCCCTTCATTGACCTCGCCAACGGCGGCACGGTGCAGGGTTACCTGTTCAACCTGGAGAAAGCCCTGTCATGGATTGCGGACGATACCCGGGTCATCCCAGGACATGGCCCACTGGGCAGTAAAGCTGACCTGCTGGCCTTTTACAATGTCATTAAAGATACTTCGATTGAAATCCGAGTCATGAAATCGTTGGGAAAAAGCAAGGATGAAATTACTGCCGAGGGCCTGGATCCCAGTCTGGAATCCTGGGGCGCAGGTTTTATCAGCGAAGCCCGCTGGATTGAAACAGTGTATGACAGCTACCACCGCTAGGCGTCGAGGTGGGTGTCTCGATGAGAAGGCGGAAATCGACTGAAGATTTTTTTCAGCGGTTGCGGAAAATACATCGCGAGCTGGGGATTCCGGATGAGTATATTGATGCACCCCGGCTGCCCCTGTGCGTCGAGCCCGGGCTGCTGATTGACACCGAGCCTGACTACTACCAGCGGCCTCAGAAACTGGTGCCGGCAGCCCATGAAGCCTGGCTGGCCATGCGCGGGGCTGCCCGCCGTGATGGCGTGGAACTGCTACTGATTTCCGCCTTTCGAGGTATAGACTACCAGCGGGATCTGATTCGCAGGCACCTGGAGGCAGGCCGTCAGCTGGATGACATTCTCCGGGTAATCGCTGCCCCGGGTTTCAGTGAACACCACACGGGGAGAGCCTTGGATCTGGCCAGTAGTGAGTGCATTGACCTGGAAGAAAGGTTTGAGAAAACAATTGCATTTCAATGGCTTGAAAGAGAATCCTGTGAATTTGGATTCACTCTTAGTTACCCCCGCCACAACCCCTTTGGCATCGCTTACGAACCCTGGCATTGGTGCTTTCATGATCAGGATTAAACAAGCTGGTAAATAATCAGCAGTTCCTTGGATGTTCCTTAGACAAAGCTGTTTTTAGCAGGTATCTTTGATACGACTGTGACAAAACTGACATGCTATTGAAAACATGTTGATCAACCACACACAGAATCGAGAGAGGAGACAATAATTTACCCGCGCACAATGGTTTTAACACCATAACCATGAATCAACGGAGAAAAATCTATGAGTAATGAATTCCAGGTAGTCTTTCACAATATCGATCAATCCGATGCCGTTATGGATGCGGTTAACAAGCGAATCGCCAAACTGGAAAGATATTGTGATCAGATCATTACCGGTCGCGTTGTGCTGGACTCTCCTCACAACAATCACCATAAAGGCAGGGTTTATTCGGTAGGTGTGGAATTTCATACTCCCCAGAAAGAAGTCATCGTTAATCAGGAACAGCACGACAATCATGCGCACGAAGATCTCTACGTGGCGATACGTGATGCATTCAACGCGGCAGAGCGACAATTAAAATCCATCGATAAGAAGCACCGTGCCAACCCCCAGGAGTTTGTTGAAAATGAGGTCCTCACGGATGTCATCAACGAAGACCTGGAACAGCGTACTGGCGTGTGAGGCCGTATCAGCATCATGAATTTGACAGAACAACAGCAAATGGAGCTGGAGGCGGCGACTTTTCGCCGCCTTCTCAAGCATCTGGACGAGCACAAGGATGTGCAGAATATCGACCTGATGAATCTGGCGGGATTCTGCCGCAACTGCCTGTCCAAATGGTTCAGTGCAGAGGGGCAGTCCAGGGGACTTGACGTCAATTACGAGGAAGCCAGGGAGATGGTTTATGGCATCCCCTATGCCGAATGGAAAGCCAGGTATCAGCAGGAAGCCAGTGCTGAGCAGTTGGCAAAGTTCAAGGAAGTCACGGGCTGACCCGCTGCAAAGATTTTTCCCGCCGGGCGCAGGGATTACTCGACGGTAAAGAGTTTGCTTCTCACCAGTGCGCGGTATTCCACCGGGGTGATCCCCGTCATTTTTCTGAACAGGCTGCCGAAATGGCTGCTGTCCTGGTAACCCACCGCAAAGCTGATTTCGGCAATTGACAGATTGCTCTGCTTCAACAGCTGTTTCGCCTGGTTAACGCGGATTTCCTGCAGGTATTGAAGAGGTGTCAGGCGGGTAGCCGCCTTGAAGCGCCGGTTAAAAGACCGAATACTCATCTTGAAAGCGGCGGCCACGGCATCCAGTCGGACTTCCTCCGGATAATGGCTCTGCAACCATTCCTGAATTTTTATAACACTCTCATCGTGATGAGTATCCTGCTGGCGGTAGGATAACAGCATGGATTCATAGGATTGCTTCAATTCATGGGTGAAATGCTTGGCAATCTCACCCGCAATCGCCTCGCCAAATATCTCCTCTACCAGGTGTGAGGTAACATCCCGGGCCGCATTGACACTGCCCGTGCAATACAGATTATTGTCCAGGGTGATGAAGCGTTTGCGATTCAGTCTGACCGCCGGGTAGCGGGATTCGAAATCGTCAAAATAATACCAGTGGGTGGTGGCAGTGTGACCGTCCAGCAGGCCGGCTTCCGCCAGGAAATAACTGCCCGTAACCAGGCTGACCAGTACGCTTCCGGACTGATGGCATTGGCGCAGGGTCTCCAGTAGATCCGGCGATTTCCTTACAGTTTTTACTGGCCCCCCCCAAAGACCTGGCACGAATACCAGATCGGCGCCGGCGAGGTCATTAAAGGTGCCGGATGGCATAATATTGAGGCCGCCCGCCATGTTGACCGGTCCGGTATCCGGGCCGATGATGTCCAGCTGCAGATCCCTGTTGATGCCGCCGCTTACCTGGCTGATGGTGCGGGCCGCGTAAAGCATCTCCATGGGAATAGTGAGGCTGCTCGCGAGGGCCCTTTCCAGGGCTATCAGGCAGACCCGCATGGTCAGCTGTACCTGATGCCGATCAGAAAATAGGTTTGCTCGCCGGCCGGCGTATCGAGAATGATTTCGCTGTCCACCTGTTTGCCGAGCAACGCCCTGCCCATGGGCGAGTCAATACTGATGGTGCCGGTCTTAGGATCTATCTCGTCGGCGCCAAGCAGTCGGTATGCGAACAGGTTGCCATTGGCATCTTCCAGTTCCACATGGGCGCCGAAATAGACTTTCGACAAGTCGTCGGGTTGTCGGTCAACGACGGTGACCTCATCGAGGCGCTTGTTGAGGTAGCGAACCCTGCGATCAATTTCCCGCAGGCGTTTCTTACCGTAAATGTATTCGGCATTTTCCGAGCGGTCTCCGAGTGCGGCTGCCTCGGAAACCGATTGTGTTACCTGAGGGCGTTCCACTTTCCAGAGGTAGTGCAGCTCTTCCTTGAGTTTTTTCTCACCTGCCGGGCTTATGTAGCGGGAGCTGGGTTTCTGCGGTGGTCTGTAGCGACTCATGTCAGTTGACCTGCTCTGAGAAAAGCGCCAGCTGCAGGTTGTCTGACCCGGCAGGAACGGAGTCTGTCGAGCGGAGGGACGGCACCGGCGCGGGCTGGTCTGCGTGCGGGGCAAGGCCGACGCCTATGCCGAGCAGGCGCACCGGCCGATTACCGCGCTGGAAGCCTTCCTTCAGCAGTTCCCGGTACAGTGCTTCGTCGCTGCCCTGGGACCGGGATTCAATGGTGGTTGAGACGAAGTCGTTAAATTTTATTTTGACCACCTGCTTGGTAATCCAGTAGCGGCCACTCAAGTTCTGCAGGCGCATTCCCAGTTGCCGGTGCAGTTCGGGCAGCGCATTCAGACAGGCGTCGAGATCGGGCAGGTCTGCAGCAAAAGTATTCTCAACGCTTACGGATTTCCGTATCCGGCTGGGTTCAACTTCACGCCGATCGATGCCGCGGCAAAGGGCATGGAGGCGTGCGCCGAAACTGCCGAATTGCCGCTCCAGCCCGACTTGACTCAACAATCTTAAATCGTCACAGGTGTGAATCCCCAGGTCAGCCAATTTCCGGGCCGTAACCTTTCCGACGCCGAACAGTTTCTGCACCGGTAACCGGCGGACAAAGCTGTCCAGCTCTTCCGGCTCGATGACAAACTGCCCGTCGGGTTTGTTCCAGTCACTGGCAATTTTGGCCAGGAATTTATTCGGCGCGATACCAGCCGAGACCGTGATGCCAATTTCGGCTGCTACCCTGGCGCGAATCTCCGCAGCGGTCAGGCTGGCGCTGCCGTTATGGCGTGAGTTCTCGGTCAGGTCGAGATAGGCTTCGTCCAGGGACAGCGGTTCGATCAGTGCCGTGTAGTCGCGGAAAATGGCATGTATCTGCCGTGAGACTTCCCGATAGCGATTCATGTCAGGCCTGATGATCACCAGGTCGGGGCACAGTCGACGCGCCGTGGAGGACGCCATTGCCGAATGCACACCGTACTGTCGGGCGCGGTAGTTGCAGGTGGCGATCACGCCCCGGCGCTCTGGCGCGCCGCCGACGGCGACCGGCAGTTCCGCCAGGGTGGGATTGTCGCGCATTTCAATGGATGCATAGAAACTGTCACAATCGACATGCACTATTTTTCTGTCAATTGACATGGCGCAAATAGAGGCTGAACCCGGCTTGCATTGGTAATCAGTCAATGTACAGTATGCCAACAGGCAAGTAAATTCTGAGCGAAGCCGGGTGTGAGTTCCTGGTCCGGGCCTCAGGTTTCCTGAAACACCACATTACAGGATTTTCGATCTCGGAGAGTCGGCGTCGGGACGTGTCGACTTTCACAGGGAATGCTTTCGACCTGCGGCAGAGGAGGAGAAAATGAGTAGGCGCGGTTTTGTATTCCTGACCGGTGGCGCGGTATTGTGCCTGTTGTTGCTGGTAGTGGTGAGTCCGGGTTCATTTAATACCGCCCATGCGCAGTCCCCCACTGAGCAGCAGGAGCCAAGGTTCGCTTCCCAGGGAGCGCAGACCTGTCTGACCTGTCATAACAACCCCGCGGTGACATCGATCCTCGAGACCGGTCATGGTAACAGCAGCATTGCCGGTTCACCGTTCGCCAACCAGGCCTGTGAAAGCTGTCATGGGGCCAGTCCCGATCACGTCAGTGCTCTGCAGCCGCCAGCCGTGGTTTTTGAAGGCAGCGACAGGTTTCCTGCCAGTGATGCCGAAGTGCAGAACCAGATGTGCCTGAACTGTCACCAGGCGGGGGAAACCGTGCACTGGTCAGCGAGTGAGCACCAGGCCTCGGATCTGACTTGCGTCACCTGTCACACAATGCATGCCAGTCAGGCCACGGTGCTGAATGAGTTGAGCGACGAGGCACTTTGTCTGACCTGTCATCTGGAACAAAGGTCGCAGCTTAATCGGCGCAGCCACCACCCCGTAGCCGAAGGCCTGATGACCTGCAACGACTGCCATAACCCCCACGGTTCGGCAGCCGCCGGGATGCTGTCCCGCAGCACCGTCAATGAGACGTGCACGACCTGCCATGCAGAAAAACGCGGGCCGTTTCTGTGGGAACATCAGCCAGTCACTGAGGACTGCACAAGCTGTCATAATCCCCACGGCTCGACGCAGGACAGAATGCTGTCGGTGCGACAGCCATTTCTTTGTCAGGGGTGCCATTCCGAGACGTTTCACCCCAGTTTTCTCTACAGCGGTGACGACATCAACCCTGCCTTCGCCGGGCAGTCCGTGGTGGGCTCGTCATGTACCAACTGTCATTCTGTTATCCATGGTTCCAACCATCCGTCCGGGGCGAGATTGACACGCTAAGGGGGCGCCGGCATGCACAGGATTCGATACAACAATCTTCTCATCGGTGGTCTGCTGGGCGCTGCCGCGGCAACAACAACCGCGCAAACCGGCACTGTCCAGCTTGGTGCCGGTTTCAGCAGTGAAGATTCCTACCGGTTTGGTCAGTATTCCGGCATTACCAGTCGCGGCGGCTTCGGCATTGGAGGCTTCAGCCTGACCGGTGTGCCGGATCCGGAAAGTGCCGATTACTGGCGGGTATCGGGCCAGGACCTGGGGCTGGAGACCGGTTCGCTGTCCGCCGCCTACGGGCAGAGAGGCAGCTACTCACTGTTTCTGGATGTTGAGCAATTACCCCGCTACCGTTTCAACGACGGGCGGACCCCGTTCATTGGCAGTGGCACATCCACCCAGACCTTGCCGTTGAACTGGGAAGGCGCAGGCACGACGTCCGGATTCGCAGTTCTCGAGGACAACCTCAGGCAGGTCAATATCGATACCCGGCGGGAGCGTTACACTGGCGGATTTGAGTGGCAGTTCAGTCGAGGCTGGCAGCTGATGAGTGAGTTCCGTCACGAGACCAAACAGGGCAACGAAACGCTCGGTGCCATTTTCGGTTCCACCGGTGGCAACCCCCGCGGGTCAGTAGTCGCCAGGCCAGTGGACTACCAGACCGATGAGGTGACCCTGGGGCTGAGCTTCGCCAGTCAGGGCAGTCAGATCAATCTCAGCTACAGTGCCATGCTGTTCAGTAATCGGGACAAAGCGCTGCGGTTTGCCAATCCGTTCAACAATGAAGAATGGGCAGCGGCTGCAAACTTTGAAGCGGGCGCTGTTGGGGAAATTGCGCTGGAGCCGGATAACAAATCTCACCAGCTGGCGCTGTCCGGAGTCCATTCCCTGGGAGCCTCGACGCGGCTAAGCGGCAGCCTGGTGGCTACGCGCCTGGAACAGGATGACAGCTTCCTGCCTTACAGCAATGTCCTGGAGTCCAACTACCCATTGCCACGACAGAATCTGGACGGCCGGGTGGACAGTCTGAACGGCAGCCTCAGTTTTTCAGCCCGACTCGGCCGCCAGACCAATCTGAGGCTGCGCTATAACTACAGGGAGCGGGATAATCGTTCGCCCCGCGACAACTACCAGCGTATTGCCGGTGATGCCGAGCCCCAACATCCCCTGGTCAGCGAAAGTACGCGAGTGAATCGGATTTATGATCTCGAGCGACATCGCTACAGTGCAGATATCACCTATCGCCTCGGTGGCGGCAACCGGCTGTCAGGTGGTCTGGAGTGGGAGAACACCGACCGAAGTATGGTGGATGTTGCGACCACTGACGAAACCAGTGCTTATCTGAAACTGGATTTCACCCCGTCGTCAATAAGCAGCGGGTGGCTGAAAGTCAGCCGCGCCGAGCGGGACGCCTCCAGCTACGACAGCACGGTACCTTTTGTGACGGGGCATAATCCGGACTACGTGGCTACTCTGGTTGGCGACCAGCTGTTTGAGAACGATCCTTTTCTGCGCCGTTACCATTTGACGGACCGGGACCGAGACGAAGTCAGCGGCAGTCTGAGTTTTTACCCTTCCGAACTGATCGGTATCAGTTTTCTGGGCAAGTTGTCTGAAAACCGGTTTCCGGATACGCTGGTGGGAATCTCGGAATCCGAAAACGGCAACTTTGCTGCCGACCTGTCTGTGACACCCCAGGCAGGCTGGACTGCCTCCGTTTATTACAATTTTGATCAGTTTTACAATACCAACCGGGGTTATACCCGCCTGGGCTTCCCATTCAATACGCCGTTCTTCCCGCAATCGGTTCGGAACCCGGAATTGAACTGGCAGGTGAAAACCCGGGACAGGGTTCACAGCCTTGGTGGCGGGGTCGACTGGGAGATGTTGCAGGGCCGTTTGAAGTTGTCCCTCGACGCCTCATACACGGATGCAGAGACTCAAACCAGCCCGGACAGTGGTAACGGATTTCTGCCGATTCCCGGCGTTACTGCGGACCAGCCCTTTCCCGATGTGACCACTGAAATAGCCAGTTTCTCGGTGCGTGGGGATTATCAGTTGCAGGCGGGCAGAGAACTGTCGGTACGCTATTACTACGAAGACTTCAATTCAGCCGACTGGGCACTGGATGACATCAGGGTTGACTCGGTGGCAAATGTCCTGTTGCCGGGCACCCAGAGTTTTAATTACTCAGGCCACCTGGTCGTCGTATCGCTGCTGATTGATTTGAACTGACACCTGCGGTTCTTTTTTGACCCAGGCGGGATTCAGCGAAGGGGTCGGTCAGCGGGGTTGGCTGTCGTCCCCGCGTCCCGCTGCTGCCGGCCTGTGCCGGCAGTGTATTCTTCGACGACCGGCTGGTTCTGTTACAGTGCCCTGACAGGCTGACGCAGGCCGGCGGGTGCGCCTGAAGTCCTGAGTATCCGAGCTGCTAAGCAGGGTTTTCCTGAATCTGGGCCGGACCTCTGCGGTATCTGGCCCTGTCCTTTCAGGTTCTGGAACGCTCGAACTCTGCCATGAAATCGACCAGTGCCTGGCAGCCCTCAACGGGCATGGCGTTGTAGATCGACGCACGGGCGCCGCCGACCGCGCGATGGCCTTTCAGGGCGTACAGGCCGTTTTTCAGTGCTTCGTCCAGAAAATCATCCAGTAGACTTTCATCGCTCAGATTGAACGTGACATTCATGATGGAGCGATGGTCAGGGTGAGCTGTACCGTAGTAGAAGTCGCTGGCGTCAATTGCATCATAAATCAATCCGGCTTTGGCTTCGTTGCGCACTTCCATGGCGCTCACACCACCTTCTCCTTTCAGCCATTCCAGTACCAGTGAGGTCATGTAGATGGCGAAGGTATTAGTCGTATTGGTGAGTGAGTGGTTGTCGGCATACACCTTGTAATCCAGCAAGGATGGGGTGAACGGCAATGCATGCCCCAGCAGATCTTCGCGGATGATAACCACTGCCAGGCCGGCTGGGCCGAGATTCTTCTGCAGGCCGGCGAATATCACACCAAACTTGGAAATATCCAGTTGCCGGGACAGAAATTCGGAGGTCATGTCCGCAACTAAAGGAATGTCACCGGTATCGGGGAATGTCTGCCAGCGGGTCCCGTACAGAGTGTTGTTGCTGGTGATGTAGGCATAGGAGTTGTCAGATTCAAGCGATGCTGGATCGAAGTCAGGAATGCGATCAAAATTACTTGCCTCACTGGAAGCGCCGCTGAGTGCTGTGCCGTATCGGGCCGCCTCTTTTCTGGCTTTGACTGCCCAGGTGCCCGTTTCTATGTAAGTGGCCTTCATGGCTTCTTTTCTGGCCATCAGGTTCAGGGGGACGGCAGAAAACTGCATTTGCGCACCGCCGTGCACGTAAAGAATCCTGTAGTTTGAAGGGATGCCGGCCAATTCGGTCAGCAGGCTGTCACAGGTGTCCAGTATGGCATCAAACTCCTTTGACCGATGGCTGATCTCGATCAGTCCCGCGCCCAGGTTTTTGTAGTTCAGAAATTCAGCCTGTGCCTTTTCCATGACGGGAACAGGTAGCATGGCGGGTCCGGCGCCAAAATTGTAAATGCGAGTCATGATGTGATTCCTGTAGAAAAAATCTTGAATAAGGTTGCGGCGTTCTGGGTTACAGCAGGGTCACCTTGATAACATCTTCAATTGCGGCGATGGCATTCAGGGCGTCGGCAGAAGGTTCCGATTCCATGTCAATCAAATTGTAGGCAATGTCACCCCGGCTCTTGTTCAGCATATCGATGACGTTGATATTCTGATCTGCGAGCACGGCAGTAATCTGGCCGAGCATTTTTGGAACGTTTCTGTTGGTAATCGCCAGGCGGGTCCCTTTGATGGCTGCCGGTGAACGATCCAGTGACAGAGCCGGGAAGTTGACCGAATTGCGAATATTGCCGTTCTCCAGAAACTCCATGAGCTGGTCGGCAGCCATCACGGCGCAGTTTTCCTCCGCCTCCCGAGTGCTGGCGCCGATATGCGGCATGGAAATAACGTTTTCTCTGCCGATGAGTTCGGGGCGTGGGAAATCACTGATGTACCTTGCCAGCTGACCACTTTCCAGAGCGGCCAGCAGGGCGCCGGTATCGACAATCTCGTCACGGGAAAAATTCAGCAGGCAGGTGCCGGGCCGCATGGCAGCAAACATGTCCGTGTTGATCAGTCCGCGGGTTGAATCCAGGACCGGAAGATGCAGGCTGATAAAATCAGAGCTGCCGATCAGCGCCGAGACATTTTCGAATCTCTGAACCTGACTCGGCAAGCGCCAGGCTGCTTCCACAGACAGCGCAGGGTCGTAACCCTGAACTTTCATGCCCAGGCTGATAGCCATTTCCGCCACCATCGAGCCGATTGCGCCCAGCCCTATGACACCCAGGGTCTTGCCGGCGATTTCGTTGCCTTTAAAGCGCTTTTTCTCGGCTTCGAGTAATTTTGACATGGCCTGATAGTCGTCCATGCCGGTCAGGGAGTTGACGAACTCGATTCCCGGCAGGATACCCCTGGAACCCAGTAGCAGCCCACACAACACCAGTTCTTTTACCGCGTTGGCGTTAGCGCCCGGAGTGTTGAATACCACCACGCCGGCAATAGAGCATTCGTTGACCGGGACATTGTTGACCCCGGCGCCCGCTCTGGCCACCGCTTTCAGGCTCGGCGTGATAATATCGGCACTGAGTTTTTCACTGCGCAGAAGTATGGCATCGGCAGCTTCATTTTGCGGAGAAACCGAGTAGGTGTCTGTTTTAAAGCGACTCAGGCCTTTATCAGAGATAGCGTTGTAAGTACGGATTTTAAACATTGCACACGTCCGGGCGTTGACAGGTAAGTTTCAGTTGGACATCAGGGTGAGCAGGGTTGCCGTCGGCAACCGGGGTCCATTTTTTAGGGCGGCATTTATAACGCGAAACGGCGCTAAAAACCAGTCGAATTTCGGATTCCGGCTGTACTTGCCGCAAGGGAGAATAAATACCATGGCTGAATTCAGAGTGGGTGAGCCGGTCGTTGTTGCTGGTGAATCGGTCAGCGTAGTCAGGTTGCTGGCGCCCAATGCAGGGCCGATGACAGGGCCTGGTACCAACTCCTATCTGATTGGTAAACACGAGCTGGCTCTGGTGGATCCCGGGCCTGCCGATGAAGGCCATGTAAGCAGTATTCTGAAGGCCATCGGCGGGCGACCGCTGCGCTGGATACTGATCACCCACACCCATGCCGATCATTCCCCTGCCGCAAGCGGCATTGCCCGGGCCACGGGTGCCGAGCTGGTTGGGCTGGCGGCACCGGAGTCCGGTCACCATGACCTCAGTTTTCAACCTGGCAGGGTTTTCCGGCATGGCGAAACACTGTCCTGCGATGAATTCAGTATCGAGTTGATCCATACGCCCGGGCATGTTTCCAACCACCTTTGCTATCTGCTGCTGGAAGAGAACCTGTTGTTCACCGGTGACCATATTCTGCAGGGCACCACGTCGGTTATTCTGCCGCCGGACGGTAATATGTCCGATTACATGGATTCGCTGCGGCGCTTACGATCCCGCCAGTTGGCGTATCTGGCGCCGGGTCACGGTGAGGTGATAGGTGATCCGCCCGCTGCCATCGATGCACTGATCGCGCATCGCAACGGGCGAGAGGATAAAATTATCCAGGCCCTGGCCCTGCTGGGCGAGGCAGACCTGGAAACGTTGACGCCACAGGTCTATTTCGATGTGCCTCCCCAGATACTGCCCATGGCGCGTCTGACCCTGGAGGCGCACCTGATAAAACTGCAGCAGGAATCCCGCGTGCTGGAAACGCCATCCGGCTGGAAGTTAGTGCAATGACCGGGATATCTGACAGTCCGGTGCGTGGTTCCGGCTGGATGCTCTACCTGATCAGAACCGCAGACGACAGGCTCTATACCGGCATTACCACTGATCTGGATCGACGGCTCACGGAACATCGCGCCGGCGGAAGACGCGGCGCCAAGGCGCTGCGGGGGCGGGCCCCTCTGCAATTGGTGTTCAGTTGCGAATTTGTCGATCGCAGTCAGGCCTCAGCGGCCGAGTACCGCGTCAAGCAGTTGAGTCGGATTATGAAAGAACGCCTGGTTACGGGCGATATAACTATTCAGTCGCTTTTACAAGCCGGGGGAGTCCAGAAGTGACCGGGCAACGTTTCTATTACAATGTGTTCGGGATGACCATGGGAATCGAACGCAAGTCGGGGCATTGGCTGCTTTTCAGGATCTCTGAAGAGGGCAAGTCCAGTCGCGTGACCGATGTCGGTATTCCGGCCGAGCTGACAGAGAATGAATTGGCGACTTTTCTGGATGATTTGTATCACGAGTATGCTCGTCCGGGCAGCGACACAGTCATCAGGTTGCGTTGAACAAAGTACGAGCCCCAACGTTTCACGGATAGGGTAATGAAAAAAATAGAGAACTGGGTAAACATCGCGGCCAGTATCGGAGTGATACTGGGCATTCTGTTCCTGGGCCTCGAAATCAGGCAGAACACGGAAATGATGCACTCCCAGGCCCGGGATGCGATTACCGACAAGCAGATGATGTTTTCCGAGTGGGTAACTACCGAGCCGGAGATGGCGGTCGCCATTGTCGCTGCGGGGGATGGACTGCAGAATATGAGCCCGGAACATCGCGTGATGTATGTTTATTTCCTGGCCGGTGTCTGGCGCGAATGGGAAAACTCCTATTACCAGTATCAGCGCGGGCTGTTTGACCTCGAAGAATTCGAGCCCCGCATGCTGCGCTGGCGTTCCCAGATGGAAGCTGCGGCAGCTCGCGCGCAATGGTCGGTTACGCGGATGTGGTACGCACCGCGTTTTCGCGCCGTTGTCGATGCCTACGTGGCGGAAATCGAGGCAGGATTGCGTCAGACTGAAACCGGCCGCGTTCAACCTTGAAGAATTCGGGGAGCACTATGCCAGTGAAAATTCCTGTTGGGATAAGCAGTTGCCTGCTGGGAGAAAATGTCCGCTTCGATGGCGGGCACAAACAGCATTCCTACGTCCAGAAGACGCTTGGGGAGTACTTCGAGTTTCGAACGTTCTGTCCCGAAGTGGCGATAGGCCTGGGTATTCCCAGGCGCCCCATTCGCCTGATCAGGAAAGCCGGCAGCGATGAGATCCGCTGTGTTTCCACGGTGGATGAAAGCAAGGACTATACTGACGCGCTGGTCGATGCCGCCGAACAGCAGGCCCACTGGCATCGGGACCTGTGTGGCTATATTCTCAAACGCGCATCCCCCAGCTGCGGTATGGAGCGGGTCAAGGTCTACAGCGAGCAGGGCATGCCTTTTAACGACGGTGCCGGTATCTACGCGGCTACCCTGATGAAAAATTTTCCCGAACTGCCCGTGGAGGAGGAGGGGCGGCTGGGCGATTCCCGGCTGCGGGAGAACTTCATTCAGCGTGTTTATGTCATGTGGCGCTGGAAAGAGCTGCTGGAGTCCGGTGTGACTGTCGGCAGGCTGGTGGACTTTCATGCCCGTCATAAGTTGATTATCATGAGCCATGATCAGCAGGACTATCGGGCACTGGGCAAGCTGGTGGCCGGTATACGCAAGGAAAATCTGTCAGAGCAGCTGCCGGCTTACCTGCACGGGTTGATGGCAGCTCTCAAGAAAATCGCCTCGTTAGGCAACCATGTCAATGTGCTGCAGCACATTCAGGGTTACCTGAAGCAGAACCTGGACCGGGATGACAAGCAGGAGCTGGTGCAGTGCATTGAGGATTACAGGAACGGTGTGGTGCCGCTGATAGTTCCTATCACCTTGTTAAACCATCACTTTCGCAGAAACCCCAATGAGTACATCGAACGGTCCTGGTACATGAAGCCCTATCCTTCCGAGCTGAGTCTGACCAACCAGATCTGATGCGCGGAACTGACGCAACAGCAATCACCGCCCATGCTTAACTTGCTTGGTATAGATCATATTGTCCTGCGGACCACCCGGACCCGGGCCATGCTGGATTTTTACCAGGGGCTGCTGGGTTGTCGGCTGGAGCGCGAGTTGCCAGCCGAAGTCGGCCTGCTGCAGCTGCGCGCCGGGAATTCACTGATTGACATCGTGCCGCTGAATAGCGAACTGGGGCGCCTGGGTGGCGGTCCGCCCAGTCAGGATGGTCGAAACATGGAACACTTTTGTCTGACCGTGGGGGAGATGACCGAACAGCAGTTGCTGGATTATCTGCACGACAACGGTATCGCCACCAGCGAATCGTCGGTCCGTTATGGCGCCAGCGGTTTCAGCAAATCGGTGTACATCAACGATCCGGAAGGCAACGTGGTGGAACTTAAGCTGCAACCCTGAGCCGGTCCAGGCCTGGCCGCCGGGCAGGCTGCCCGCTCATGCCGGCTGGTCTTCAGCCATTCCCACCGGATCATGAGCGGGTGTGATCTGGAAGTTGACGATTCCGTAGAAGGCGCTTACCAGCGGATTAATCAGGTTAAAGAAGCAAAACGGCAGGTAGGCGAGGGTCGCCACGCCGAGAGTACCGCTCATGAAAGCGCCGCAGGTATTCCAGGGAACCAGGGGCGAGGTGATGGTACCGCCATCCTCCAGGATTCTGGACAGGTTCTTGACGTCGAGGCCGCGTCTCTGAAACTCCATCTTATACATGCGACCAGGGAGTACGATGGCGATGTACTGGTCTGAGGCGATTATATTGGCGCCGATACAGGTGAGCAGCGTGGTAATCACCAGGCTGCCGGTGCCCCTGACTGTGGAAAGGGCGTAACGCACCAGAACCTGGATCAGGCCTGTGCGATCCATCAGGGCGCCAAATATCATGGCACAGAATATCAGCCACACCGTATTAAGCATGGAGCTCATTCCGCCGCGAGACAACAGATCGTCGATGGCGCCATCGCCACTGTCTATCTTGTAGCCGTCAAACAGGGTCTGCCACATACCCTTCAGCGTGGCCAGCGTGCCGTTGTCAATATCGGCGGCCATGGTCCGGATAGCGGGTTGTTGAAAGGCGAACGCGAAAAGGATTCCTGCCAGTGCGCCGGTCAGTATAGTGGGCAGGGGAGGGAGCTTCTTGTTGGCCATCACCAGTAGAACCAGGACCGGCAGCAGCATCACCGGGCTGATTCGGAAATTGGCCTGCAGCATATCCAGGGTGCCCTGCAGCTCTGTAGCCTGAGTGCTGGCATCGATATTGAACCCGATGACCAGGTACAGGAACAGGGCGATGACAATGCTTGGCACTGTGGTCCAGAGCATGTGGTGAATGTGGGTGAACAGATCTGTGCCCACGACGGCCGGCGCCAGGTTGGTGGTGTCCGACAACGGCGACAGCTTGTCGCCGAAATAGGCCCCCGAAATAATAGCCCCGGCGGTTATTTCCAACGACAGGCCCAGCCCCGCGGCAGCTCCAATCAGTGCTACCCCGATGGTTCCGGCTACTGTCCAGGAACTGCCTATACTCAGTGCCACAACGGCACAGATGGTGCAGCTGGCGGCATAGAAAAAAGCGGGATCCAGGGCCAGCAGACTGTAGTAGATCATGGTAGGAACGGTGCCGGCCATGATCCAGCTGCCGATTAACAGGCCTACAGTGAACAGGATAAGAATTGCGCGCAGCGCTACGCTGATACCCTGCACCATGCTGGTTTCGAGGTCAGTCCAGCAGATACCGTTGCGCCAGCCGATCAATGCCGCGATGGTCGCACCGACGCACAGCGCAATCTGATTCGGGCCGTAGCTGGAGTCTTCGCCGAAAAGATAGACGGCAAATGCCAGCAGGCCGACCAGAACCAGAACCGGGGTGATTGCCTGCAGCAGACTGGGCGCTGCGCCGTCCGCAAGGGGGGGATCTCTGGGTACGGTCTTGTCGGGGCTCATTGCTGCCGGGTTTGGTGGTTTTACTGCGGTGCTGCAAGAATAAGCCGATTCAGCCGTCGCTGTCTAATCGCACGTTTAACGGGTCAGGCTTTATTTGCGCTATAATTCGACTTTTGTCGGCACCTGGCCCGGGAATTTCACTAAACTCCTGCTGCGGCCGCCCCATGGAACGGCCTCGCCAGGGAATTCGGTGAAATTCCCGGGCCAGGCTGACGCCAGAGGTTTCCTGGACCTGAGTCGCGGACGCCGGCGCAGTATAAAACCTTATAGAACTTATCGATTATCGAATTGTAGAGAGCAGGGTATAGCAGGATGTTGAATCAGCAGGAAAGTAGCGCGCTGGATATTGAAGGCTATATGCGCGTGCTTGGCCAGCAGGCCAGGCAGGCGTCGTACCATATCGCCAGGGCGACTACGGCGCAGAAAAAT
This sequence comes from Gammaproteobacteria bacterium, assembly GCA_041395725.1. Taxonomy (NCBI): domain Bacteria; kingdom Pseudomonadati; phylum Pseudomonadota; class Gammaproteobacteria; species Gammaproteobacteria bacterium. Next base: position 3,214,725 of record JAWKZW010000001.1, read on the forward strand.
GCTGCGCTGCTGGCTATTGCCCGGGCTATCGATTCCCGGCGCAATGAGCTGATGGCGGCCAACGGGCTGGATCTGCAGGCCGGGCGCGCCAAGAATCTGGAAGCCCCGTTACTGGATCGCCTGGAGCTGACTCCGGCGCGGATCGACGCCATGATTGAAGGGTTAACGCAGGTAGCAAGCCTGGATGATCCGGTCGGCGCGGTTTCCGAGCTCAAGTATCGGCCGAGTGGAATCCAGGTGGGCAGGATGCGTGTTCCGCTGGGTGTGATCGGCATCATTTACGAGTCCCGGCCCAACGTGACCTGTGAGGCCGCCAGTCTGTGTCTGAAGTCAGGCAATGCGACCATCCTGCGGGGCGGATCAGAGGCCATTAATTCCAATCAGGCTATCGCGGCGTGCCTGGCCATCGGCCTGGCCGAGGCGGGTCTGGACCCCCGCGTGGTGCAGGTGGTTGAAACTACCGACCGCCAGGCGGTGGGCAAGCTGATCAGTATGCCGGAATACGTCGATGTAATTGTTCCCCGTGGCGGCAAGGGCCTCATCGAACGCATCAGTCGGGATGCCAGGGTGCCGGTAATAAAGCATCTGGACGGCAACTGTCATGTGTTCATCGATGCCCATGCAAATCTCGACAAGGCGATAAGCATCACGATAAATGCCAAGACCCAGCGGTACGGAACCTGCAACACCCTGGAATCCCTGCTCGTAGACCAGTCTGTTGCTGAACAGGTTCTGCCGCGGCTGGCCGAACGCTTCGCCAGCTTCGACGTGGAATTGCGAGGCTGTGAAGCGGCCCGGAAAATAGTGCCCGGTATGTCCGTCGCCAGCGAAGCTGACTGGAAAGAGGAATACCTGGCGCCTGTTCTGGCGGTAAAGGTGGTTGACGGTCTGGATGCCGCGATCAGTCATATCAACACCTACAGTTCGCAGCATACCGATGCTATCGTCACCGAAGATTACGGCAGCGCCCAGCGTTTTCTCCGGGAGGTGGATTCCAGTTCGGTCATGGTCAATGCGTCGACCCGGTTCGCTGACGGCTTTGAGTATGGCCTGGGTGCTGAAATCGGGATATCCACGGATAAGCTGCATGCCCGGGGGCCTGTCGGCCTTGAGGGCCTCACGTCGCAAAAATACATCGTGCTGGGGGACGGCCATATTCGAACATGAATGAACGTATCGGCATTATGGGCGGTATGTTCGACCCCGTGCATGTGGGGCATATCAGAGTGGCACTGGCGGCATTGAGAATGCTGCAGTTGGATCATTTGCGGCTGGTGCCCTGTGGTGTCCCGAACCACCGGGATCGGGCACTGTGTTCCTCACTGCAGCGCCTCGATATGCTGCGCCTGGCAGCCAGTGGGCACCCGGGTCTGATCGTTGATGATCGGGAGCTGAATCGACCCGGGACCTCTTATACTTACGACACCTTACAGTCTCTGCGGGCCGAATTCGAGCAGGCGGAACTGTTTTTTATCCTGGGCGTGGATGCCTTTGCCTCGCTTGACAAGTGGTATCGCTGGCGTGAGCTGTTTGATCTGTGCCATTTTGTCGTTATCGAACGGCCCGGCTATCCGGTCCAGCCTAGTGGCGCCCTGCGCGACATGCTGCAAAGCCGTCGGGTCAGCGGGCCAGGCAGCGCCCGGGGCAGAAAAAGCGGCCTGATTTTTGACCTGGATGGCCTGGACAGTCCGATCTCCTCCAGTCAGGTGCGCAAGCGTATCGCCAACGATGAGCCCCTGAATGACCTGTTGGACCCTCGGGTCGCCAGCTACCTGGGCCAGCATCAGCTATACAAGAAAGCAGTTACCGATTAATGACCCAGAAACGAGAACAGACATTGACTAGTAAAGAATTGGCAAACCTGGTTGTGGGCGCCCTCGAAGACATGAAGGGGCAGGCCATTGTCAGCATTGACGTCAGTAAGCTGACTGAAATCACCGATTACATGGTAATCGTCACCGGAACGTCGACTACCCACATTAAGGCCTTGTCCGATGAGGTGACCATGCAGGTCAAGGAATCTGGCGGCCAGGTGACTGGGGTTGAGGGCCGCATGCAGGCTGAGTGGGTCCTGGTTGACTTGGGTGGGGTGGTGGTGCACATCATGCTGGCGCCGGTCAGGGCTCTCTATAACCTGGAAGATCTATGGAACTTCGCTTCTGACACCGCTGGCGCCAGAGGCGCCGAGGGCACCACAGAACAGTGAAGTTCCGCCTGCTGGCAGTCGGTACCAGGATGCCTGGCTGGGTTGACGCCGGGGTGCTGGAATACAGCAAAAGGTTGCCGGCGGATTTCGCCCTGTCGCTGCAGGAACTGCCGTTGGCCCGCCGTGGCAGGAACAGCAGCTCTGAGCATCTCAGGAACAAAGAGGCTGAGGCCATCCTGGCGAAGCTGCGTCCAGCCGATCACGTGGTGGTGCTTGATGTGCTGGGCAAACGCTTCGATACCGGTTCTTTCGCCAGCCGTCTCGACACCCTGCGCGGCAACGGACGGGATGTGGTGATCGTAGTTGGGGGGCCGGACGGGCTGGGTGATCAGGTCCTGCAGCGGGCCGAGGAACGCTGGTCACTGTCGGATCTGACGCTGCCGCACCCACTGGTCCGCATTGTGCTGGCGGAGCAGTTCTATCGGGCCTGGAGTCTGCTAAGCAATCACCCTTACCACCGTGATGGATGATCCGCCCTGTCTCTGCCTTTGATCAATTTCTGCCTGGCGCTGCTGAAGTTAATCAGAGTTCAGCGCATCAATTGCAGGATGGTTTTTTACACGGCCTTCAAGTTAAAAATCTGTTCGATACCGTGTAAAATCATCCCCTAAACTTATCGGCAGTTTTGTTGTCTGATTAGCAAGCGGTTCGGCTTCAGGTAGAGGCCCTTGCAGCCGATTTACTAGTACAGGCACGCTGTTACTCAACAGCCGATGAGAAGTTAAACAAAACAAACGGTCAGTTATTCGAAATATGGCAGAAAAATGGCAGGTTAAGGATCACGAGAGCGAGCGGCAGCTGGTCAATAAACGTCTGGTGATTGCCGGTTGCTTTGTGGGGCTGCTGTTCCTGGCGCTGGTAGTCCAGCTGGTGCATTTGCAGATTCTGCGGTACGACTATTTTTCCGCCCGCTCCGATGACAATCGCCTCCATTCCCAATATGTCCCGCCTACCCGTGGTCTGATCTTCGATCGCAACGGAGAGCTGCTCGCCGATAATCAGCCAATTTTCAATCTGACTGTCATTCGGGAGCTGGCCGGCAGTATGGATTCGTCCCTGGATTATGTGGCGTCCCTGATCGACCTGACAGAAGACGACGTAGAGCAGTTTAAGGATCGGCTCAGTCGCCGGCGCATACCTCACTCATCGGTGCTGCTGCGCTACAAGCTGAGCGAGGAGGAAATGGCCCGGATTGCTGTGGCACAGCATCGGCTGCCGGGGTTTTCCATTGAGGCGCAGCTGGTTCGTCATTACCCACTGGATAGCCTGACCGCCCATACCGTGGGTTACGTATCGGAAATCAATCGTGGTGAGCTGGACTCCATGGATGAGGTCGAGCGGGAAAACTACGGTGGCACCAATCACATCGGGAAGTCCGGTATCGAAAAAACCTATGAATACCTGCTGCACGGTCAGGTCGGTTACGAAACTGTGGAGAAGAACAACCGCGGCCAGGTTATGCGGGTTCTGGATCGCACTGATCCGGTGGCCGGCAGGAATGTCTCGTTGCACCTGGATGCGCGGCTGCAGATCGCCGCCGAGAGGGCCCTGGGGGATTTTCGCGGTGCCGTGGTAGCCATCGACCCGGAGACCGGTGGAATTCTGGCCATGGTCAGCAAACCTGGCTTCGATCCCAATCTGTTTGTCACCGGTATCAGTAACCGGGATTTCAACAAGCTGATTACCGACAAGGTGAATACCCCACTGTTTGATCGGACCACCAATCCCTACCCGCCAGGCTCTACCGTGAAACCGTTTATCGGGCTGGGTGGCCTGCAACACGACTTCGTCGATTACGATTTCCACATAGAAGATCCTGGCTACTTTCGCCTGCCCGGGGTCCGTTATCGCTGGAATGACTACACGGCGCGCACTGCTATCGGTGGCGGCCATGGTCATACGGACCTGAAGAAAGCGATCTATCAATCCTGCGACACGTTTTTCTATGACCTTGGCAATCGCATGGGTATCGATACCATGCACGATTTCATGTCGCAGTTTGGCTTCGGGGAGAACCTGGCCCTGGACATACCCTACGCCCGCACCGGTGTGCTGCCCTCCCGTGAGTGGAAAATGGCAAGCCGCGGAGAACCCTGGTACCAGGGCGACACGATCAGCTCATCAATCGGTCAGGGTTACATGTGGGTGACACCACTGCAACTGGCCACGGCTGTTTCGATAGTGGCAAACGAGGGGCGTGTGGTGCGACCCAGGTTGCTTAAAGCCGTTGAAGGCGAGACAGTGGAGTCGGTGGAATCGGCTCCGGTGACCACGGTAGAGCTGGCCGATACGGATTACTGGAACTACATCGAAGATGCCATGACCATGGTGGTGCATCGTCCCTACAGTCAGGAATTCCGGGACTACGGAACAGCCTACGAGGCCATAGCCAGGGCCGATCCTGATATGACCTATAAGATGGCGGGGAAATCCGGTACCGCCCAGGTGGTTTCTATCGACCAGAGCGTTAGAAGCAGCGAGGAGATTCAGGTGGCTGATATTCATAAAGACCACGGTTTGTTTATTTCCTTCGCCCCGGCTCAGCACCCGGAGGTCAAGCCGAAGATTGCGCTGGCTGTGTTCGTGGAGAATGGCGAGCACGGCAGTTCTGTCGCCGGCCCGATTGCCAAACAGATAACAGACGCTTATCTGCTGGATATCCTGCAGCTTGACCTGACAGTCCCGGCGCTACCGGTAATCCCTGCAGAGCCGGCAACCCCTGCAGTACTGCCCCTGGTTACCCACAGTGATTAATCAGGATTTCACCCGCCAGCTGTCAGACCCGGTTGGCGCGCAGCGGCAAGGGTTTTCCATCTGGCGACTGCTGCGCATTGATCCGCCTTTGTTACTGGCGCTGATGCTGCTGGGCAGCTTCGGTCTGCTGGTGCTTTACAGTGCCAGTGGTGAGAACGTGGCTGAAGTCCGCCGCCAGGGCATGGCGCTGGCAGCCGCGTTTTTTGTCATGCTGGTTGTGGCGCAGTTCAGTGCGCATTTCTTTCGTCGCTGGGCCCCAAGCATGTACGCCGGGGGGCTGGCCTTGCTGGTGCTGGTGCTGTATTTCGGGGCCGAGGTTAACGGCGCCAGGAGCTGGCTGGATATCCCCGGTCTGCCCCGCTTCCAGCCTTCCGAGATCATGAAGTTCGTGGTTCCCATGCTGCTGGCCTGGTATCTGGGCAGCAGACCTTTGCCGCCCGGCTTCAAACATCTGTTCTGGGCCGGCATGATGATTCTGGTACCTGCCGGTCTGATCATCACCCAGAATGACACCGGCACTGCCATTATGATCACCATGTCAGGCATCTTCGTTCTGCTGCTGGCAGGCATCTCCTGGCGACTGGTTATCTGGGGTGGTCTGGGGGCCCTGCTGGCCTCGCCGGCCTGGTACCTGTTTCTGGCCCAGGAGCATCAGAAGAATCGGATTCTGACCTTCTTCGACCCTTACCGGGACCCAACCGGTGCCGGCTACAACATCATTCAGTCCCAGATAGCCATCGGTTCCGGTGGCCTCTTTGGTAAGGGCTGGCTGAACGGTGCCCAGTCACAGCTGGATTTTATTCCCGAGAGTAATACCGACTTTATTCTGGCAGTGCTGGCGGAGGAGTTCGGGCTGTTCGGCATTCTGTTCCTGATTGTGCTGTACCTGTTTGTTCTGGTGCGGGGTTTTTACATTACCTTCTATGCCAGCGATATGTTCAGTCGTCTACTGGCGGGCAGTATTACGCTGACGTTCTTTTTCTATGTATTTGTCAACATGGCCATGGTGTCCGGTCTGGTGCCGGTGATTGGTCTGCCGCTGCCGCTTATGAGCCGGGGAGGTACCTCGATCCTGACACTGTTTGTTGGATTTGGCATGCTGATGTCCATCTCTGCCGGGGGCAGGCGACCGGTAACCTGAGCGCGTCCGCATCCCGTCCGGGTCAGGCCGATCCATGGCCATGCAACTGCCGCGCTGGGCTTTGCCGAGGCAACGAAGGCGCTGCGGTGGCAGCAGAATGGTGGCGATAATCTGGCAATTCGGGCTATTTGCCTGAAAGTCGTTAAAAGTACCTGGTTTTGCGCCGTTATGTGTTATGAAGCTGATCAGAGGCTCCCTGAAGCAGTGAAGCACTGATCAAAGATTCACTGGCCACTGTGCGCCAGTCCCTTGAGAGCAGGAAGAAACCCAACTCATGTACCAGTTGAACACTAAAACAATCGCGGGATATTCAGGAGCAGGGGCGGGACCCAGGCATTGGCTGGCCAGCCTCGTGGTCCTGGGTCTGCTCATTGGTTGCTCCAGCAATCCTGAGCCTCCAGCCTCCAGCAGTCGCTATACCATTGATCAGGACCGCGCGCCCAGCGCCGGAACCCTGGATATTGCGGCGATTGAGGACGTGATCCCCGAACCTGTCAATCGAACCATGGCGGGCAATCGAAGCCCCTACACAGTGCTGGGGAAGACCTATCGTGTAATGGCGACGGAAGAGGGGTACTCGGAGCGGGGTGTCGCATCCTGGTACGGGGAGAAATTTCATGGCCACCAGACTTCCAATGGCGAAATTTTCGACATGTACAAGGTGTCCGCAGCCCACAAGACCCTGCCGATCCCCAGCTATGCCCGGGTGACGAATCTGGAGAACAACCGCAGTATTATCGTGCGGGTAAACGACAGAGGCCCGTTTCACGGTGATCGCCTGATCGACCTTTCCTATGCGGCGGCAGTCAAACTTGGCTACGCAGCGAGGGGCACCACACGAGTCCACCTGGAGGCTATCGTCCCGCCCCCATTCAGCGGCGAAACCATTAATCTGGCCAGTTCGGCTTCTGCCTTGTCGCTTCCGGGACCGGGCTCTGGTGCCGAGCGCTACCTGCAGGTAGGCGCGTTCAAGGACCTGGGGGCGGCACAGCGCTTGAGCGGCCGGTTACAGGAAATTACTTTGTTGCCGGTCTTCATTCAGGAGGTTGTCAGCGACTCCAGTCAGGCGCTTTACCGGGTGCGGGTGGGCCCCATCCGGGACAACGATGAAATCAGGGTCATATCGGACCGCGTGGTTGCTGCCAATCTGGGTAGTCCGTACACTGTTACCGATTAATGTTCCCGGTTCGGCTTGCGCCAGCTTCACCGGTATTCTGATAGCCTGAATTTACTTGAAACGAAATGGATAAACGCTTTATGTCATACCTACGTTCTACCGAAGCTGGATTGCGCGCGGCGCCGGCTGCGCTGGCCGGACTCTTGCTCTGGGCTATTGCGGCGGTGGCCTGCGCAGCACCGGCGATCATTCCCCGAGCGCCCGATATTGCTGCCAGCAGTTACATTCTCCTGGATGCCAAGACCGGCTATGTCATCGTCGAAGAGAACGCCGACGAGGCACTGCCCCCTGCGAGTCTGACCAAGATCATGACCGCCTACATTGCCGCGGAGGAAATCCAGCTGGGCAACCTGGCGTGGGACGATATGGTCCATATCAGCGAAAAAGCCTGGCGCATGGAAGGGTCGAAAATGTTTGTCGGCGTCGATACCCAGGTCAGCGTCGATGATCTGATGCGCGGAATCATTATTCAGTCCGGCAACGATGCCAGTGTGGCCATTGCCGAGCACATCGCCGGCAGCGAGGAAGCATTTGCGGACATGATGAACCAGTATGCCGAAGTGCTCGGTATGAATGAGTCCTTCTTCATGAACGCCAGCGGGCTCGACACCGACGTTTACTATAACCGCATGTCCGCCAGGGATCTGGCTACTCTGGCCCGGGCCACGGTTGTGAATCATCCTGACCATTACGCCATGTATGCCGAACGGGAATTCACCTACAACGGGATCACACAACCGAATCGCAATACCCTGCTATTCCGGGACCGGAATGTCGACGGCATGAAGACCGGCTGGACCGACGCGGCAGGGTACTGCCTGGTGGCGTCTGCAGAACGTGATGGTATGCGCCTGATTTCCGTCGTTATGGGGACCGCCAGCGAGGATGCGCGAGCCGTTGAGACCCAGAAACTGCTTACCTACGGGTTCCGCTATTACGAGACCCATAAGCTCTATGATGCCAACCAGCTGGTCAGCAATGCCAAGGTCTGGTCCGGGGAGCAGAATTCCGTCGATCTTGGTATTACCGAAGAGGTCTACATTACGATTCCCCGCGGGCAGGCCGAGGAGATGAGTGCCTCGCTGGAACTGGAGGAGGTCATTTCCGCGCCGCTCGAGCAGGGGCAGGTGATGGGTACCATCAATGTGGTGCTGGAAGACGACCTGCTGTACCAGGGTGAAGTGATTGCCCTGCAATCGGTGGAGCGTGCCGGCCTGGTCAAGCGCTTCATCGACTGGCTGACCCTGATGTTCACCAACCTGTTCAGCTAGTCCCGATGCGTATCAGCGATATTGAACAGGAACCGCCAAAGATCGAATTTCCCTGCGATTACCCGATCAAGGTAATGGGCATCGCCAGTGCGGTTTTTCAGACTGAGGTGCTCGCGGTCATCCACCGCCATGCCGGACCGGTGCCCGAGCACCGGGTCACCGAGCGCGCCAGCGCAAAGGGCAACTACGTCTCGGTCACCGTGGTGATCGAGGCAACGGGCGAAGAGCAGCTTAAGGTGATTTTTCAGGAGTTGATGGATCAGGAAAGTGTTAAGCTGGTCCTGTAGTCGGTCTCAACCACATTGCGGTTCCCCAGTTGCTGCTCAGCGAGTATAAATACCATCAGTTGCGCAATCTCGACCCCGAACGGGCCGGGGATTCCCTGCTGACGGTCAGAAGGCTTGGCTTACAGAGTTATGAGCCGATCTGGCGCGCCATGCAGTATATAGCCAGCCATCCTGAGAAAGAGCGCGGCGACGAGCTGTGGTTGCTGAGCCACAAACCGGTCTATACCCTTGGCCAGGCAGGCCGTCGAGAACACCTGCTGAACCCCGGTGGGATCCCGGTAGTTCAGACCGATCGGGGTGGTCAGGTTACTTACCATGGACCCGGGCAACTGGTCATTTACCTGCTGTTAAACCTGCGCCAGAAGCAATTGGGTGTGCGGGATCTGGTGGGGCTCATGGAGACAGGGATCATTGATTATCTGGCAGACCAGGGTATCGCGAGCGAAGCCAGATCCGAAGCCCCCGGCGTATACGTAGAAGATGCTAAGATTGCCTCCCTGGGACTGCGCATCCGTAAAGGGCGCAGCTACCACGGCCTGAGTCTGAATGTAGATATGGATCTGGAGCCATTTAAGGGTATTAATCCCTGCGGTTACAAGGGCTTGCGTGTCACCCAACTGGCGGACCTGGTTCAGGACCGGGACCAGCTGATGCAGAAAAGCGCGGTTCAGCTGGCCAACAAGCTGGCAGCCCGGCTGGGCTACCGGCAGATCGAGCGAGAATCATCATCATCGGGGATTGTGTAATGGCCGATACCAAAAGGCGTAATGTACTGATCGAAGGACAAAAGCTGCGGGGAGCTGACAAGGTGAGAAGAATCCCCGTCAAAGTGATTCCCACCGACGAACTGCCTCGCAAGCCGGACTGGATCAGGGTTCGGGTTCCATCGTCGCCAAGAGTGCAGCACATCAAGGAAAAACTCCGCACCCATAAGCTGGCCTCAGTCTGCGAGGAGGCTTCCTGTCCGAATTTGGGGGAGTGCTTCAACAACGGCACGGCGACATTTATGATCATGGGTGATATCTGCACACGACGCTGCCCATTTTGCGACGTTGCCCATGGCAAGCCGAGGCCCCTGGATTCGAATGAACCGCGGGAACTGGCCGAAGCCATCGCCGAAATGGGGTTGGAGTATGTAGTGATTACCTCGGTGGATCGCGATGATCTGAAAGACAGCGGAGCGCAGCATTTTGCCGACTGTATCAGTGAAACCAGGCGCTGCAACCCTGGGATTCAGGTGGAAGTGCTGGTGCCGGATTTCCGCGGCCGCATGGATATAGCGGTCGATATACTGCAAAACACGCCACCCGATGTATTTAATCACAACCTGGAGACTGTACCGCGCCTGTACCGAAAGGCCAGACCGGGTGCCGACTACGAATGGTCCCTGGATCTGCTGGAGAAATACAAGGAGCGGGTGCCCGGTGTGGTGACGAAGTCCGGGCTGATGCTTGGCCTGGGTGAAACCATCGATGAGGTTAAAGAGGTGATGCGTGATCTGTTGGCGCATAAGGTGGACATGGTGACGCTGGGCCAGTACCTGCAGCCCAGCCGGGATCATCTCAAGGTCGAGCGCTTTGTGCACCCGGACGAGTTCGAGGCGTTGCGGGAGTACGGCGACAGTCTTGGATTCAGTCATGTTGCCAGTGGGCCGCTGGTGCGCTCGTCCTATCATGCCGACAAGCAAGCGCGAGGTGAGGACCTGCAGGGCGCTTAAATGTCTAAAAATGGAATACTCGTTCTAATCCAGGTGGCGGCCCTGCTGGTGGCAGTGCTGTTAGGCGCGGGCCTGCTTCTTAATCCGATTGAAACAGGTCGCCAGCCGCTGGAACTGCGTGCCGGGGTCGCCGCGCTGGCAGGGCTTTTACTGGTGGTCGGTGTGAGGCCATTCACTCCCTGGGGCACACGCGCCCCCCTGATTTTCATCCTGCTGTTGGGCATTCCGGGCCTTGTTGCTGGGCCCTGGTATTACTTTGGCTACCTGCCGGCCAGAGCGGGCAATGGTGTGAGTGGCGAACAGCTGGCCAGTAGCATGATTACTGAAAGCACCAGCAATGGTATCGTCGAAGTAGGGTTTGCCTATCCGATTTATACGCCCACTGTCCGACTGCAGAACAACGAGCTATTCACCCGCGATGTCGACGTTTATCTGCGGGTGCTGGACGGCAATAACGAACCCAACCTGTTCAGGGCTGTGAGGGCCCAGCTGCCGGATTCCCGACTGAGTGTCGAGGCTAGCGTACACGGTCTGCTCAGTGACAGTCCTGGCTACCTGCTCATTCCTATAGCGATTCCGCCCCTGGGTGCCGTAGAAGGGCGCGTTGTATTCATTATCAGTGATCTTAATGACGGTTCTACTTTCACTGAAGCCCTTGGGCGCAGTTACCCCGCTGAATTTCAGCTTCGCGATCCCGATAGCGGCGAGCTGCTGATGGACTTTCCCATGAGCTATAATTAGCAGCCAGCCCCGACAGACCGGCGCTAAGCTTTCCTGGGGGCGCTGCGATTTTTAAATCCGGCTCAAACGCCACATTATATTGATAATCCCCGAAGGTGCGGCTGTTATAGTCTTGCCTCGTCTGCCTCTAAAACGTTTACCCGTTGCCTGCAGAAGGCCTTCTGATAACGTGCCCAAAGTTTTATGGAGTCCTGTCGGGAGCATAGCGAGGCGTCTCTTGTGCCGCTCCACTTCCTGGCCGGACACTATAACGATGCGGTTGGGCCCCTTAAAGTCGCTGTGTCGTTTTCTGTTGAATTCGCCAGGGGCGTCGTTTACTCTCTGAGCGCAAATCCACTTTTTTGTCACCTATTGCGAGGTAAGTATGAAAATAACAACAGGGAAAACAACAGCCGGGAAGGTGGCTTCTCGCCTCAATTTAAGGCGGATCGGTGGCGCGGGTTTACTGTCTCTGCTGACCCTGGCGGGCGGTGCGCTGGCACCCCTGGCAGCCCAGGAAAACGACTGGGGCGGACAGCGGGTGGTAAACATCAAGCAGGAACCCCGGCATCGCACCATGCATAACGATGGCGATCTGTACGTAATCGATGTGCAGATCAATCCTGGCGATCAGACTCTGCCGCATACTCATGATTCGGCAATCATGTACACCTTCATCAGCAACGGTGATGGCCCCCTGGGCGGGCGGGTTTCCAGTAATACGGATTACGTGAAGGAGAATTTTACTCATCAGGTATCTAATGAAGGACCGCACCTGTTCCGGATCATCGCGTTCGCCAACTATGGACCTGGCCAGAGCGATCTGGCCGCTGGCCGGCCCAGCGGCGTGAGTGTCGAGCCACAATTGGAAAATGCCTGGTTCCGGTCCTACCGGATTGAACTGGCGCCGGGGCAGACCACCAGCCTGCAGACGCACCAGAATCCCACTGTCATTGTTCAGGTCACTGACGGTATGACCCATGTGACCCGTCAGGACGGTATCACGGCTGAGCTGGACGCCATGGGCGACTGGGCCTGGCGCGAGGCAAACAGCGCCTACCACATTCGCAACGTGGGTGCGGTGCCGGTGTCCGTAGTAGTAAACGAAGGGCGTCGCTAGGCGTCGCAGTGCTGGAGGCGTCCGTCCCCTCCGGTCACTGGTTTCTACCGGGCTCTCAGGCACTTACGCCGGGGAGCCCGGTCCACCTGAAAGAGTCTCGCCCAGCCCGCGGTACTCGGCGATGGCCAGCCCTGCGGCAACGCTGGTAAAGGGGTCGTGTTCAATAACCTTGCCGGGAAACACCCGGTCCAGGATCGCCTTGACGGCCGGTATCAGCGACGACCCGCCGGTACGTATGACCAGTTCCACCTGCCCGGCATCGATAGCTGCCAGGCGCAAGGTATCGAATACCGCTGTTTCAAAAGTACCAAGAAGGTCGGCGATCATCACTTCGAACTCGGCGCGGGATACCATCAGATCCACGTCGATTTCGGGGATATCGAGACGGGCCTGTTCCTGCGCTGATAAGGCCGCTTTGAGTTCCTTGATCGACTGAAAAACCAGGTAGCTGTAGTTGCGCTTGATCAGTTCATACAGGCGTCTGAACTTGATGGCAGCCTCGTCGCCCTGTTCGATGCGTTGCATCACCGGTGTGGTGTATTGATTCTGGTTGAGTCGGTAGCTCACGGCCCAGTTTAGAAGCAGGTCTTCGTATTCCTCGAAAGGAAACAGGGTCTCGATCTCACGGTCCTCGCCCTTACGCCGGAATCGTTCTCCTTTGCCGAGCAGAGGAAACAGCAGTGCCCGGAACAGTTGCTGGTCGATATGGTCGCCACCCAGCCCGATGCCGTAGGTTGCCACGACCTGAAATTCTTCGCCCTGGTGCCGCAGCACGCAAAGGTCCAGCGTGCCACCACCGAAGTCCACGGCCAGCATGGTCTGACTGGTAAGCTGGGGGTAATCGAACAGGTAGCTGATCGCTGCGGCGATTGGTTCCGGGAAGAAGCGCTGATTTTCGAAGCCGGCATAGCCGCAGGCTTCGCTGAGGCGCGCCAGCGCAACCTCATTCTGACTGTCGCTGCGGCCTTCAAAATTGACCGGGTGTCCGATGCAGGCATGCCGGGCCTGGTCAGTCGCCATACCGAGGGATTCCAGGGTTGCCTGCAGGGCCTGCCTTATTCGCAGCAGCAGCGGTGTCATCAGCGCCACCAGCCGGAACGGGCGGTCGAACACCATCAGGCGCGGGACACTGGCGTCACCCAGCAGGCGTTTGATGCCGCGAAACAGGCGACCTTTTTCGCCCGCGTCCACGATTGCTTGGCCATAGAATCTCTCTGTGCCAGCCTCTTCAGGCAGACCCATGTCGCCAATTTGGCCGGTAGATGTGCGACCCTCACCTAGGTATTCCGCGCTGAGTTCGACTTTGCGACCGGTGTTGGAGGCTATATAGGCGTCAATTCCGGCCTGCCCGGTGGTGATCCTGAATTTGCGATCGACATAAACCGCAGAAGGCATGATTGCGGTCCGGTCTTCCAGGACCACCATGGTCACCCGTTCCCCGTCGAAGATTGCTGCGGCACTGTTACTGGTGCCATAGTCGATGCCTATTCCCGGTGACAGGAGTGGGGGACGCGGATCGCTGCTCATTGATTGTAAATCTGCCCGTATTCGTGCCAGGACCATCGAGTTGCAAGTGCCGGTGGCTGACTCGTGAACCGGTTTGCGCAGTGAGTGTCGAGGGTGTTCGTTGCCGGATTAGTTGTGACTGAGCGGTTAAGGATTTGCTGGTCAAGGATAATGATGCGTCACGGTGCCTGCCCGGCAGGTTGTGTACCGGACTGCACCGATTGTCGTGATACTCCAGGGTCAAAAACCAACCGCAAAGCCAAACCTTTTTGCTGCGTCGAAAATTGTTCGTTTTATAGCACACTCCGCTTACAGTTCACTAGGCAGAAATGCATTTTCAAAGCGGGCACATCCAAGTGGCCGCGCGGTGGGAAATGCTGTGGAACGGTGGTTGGGGAAGGCGCTTTTCATGCTGCGCGACCCGCAGCCACGACGGGCTGGCGCGGCCGCCAGCCCGTGCTTGAATAATGGCAGCACATACCCTATTCTGCCCAGTCGTGCCGCCAGACAGCCATTTCAGGGCGGTATCCGGAATGGGGCAGGTTGAGTGGGTTTAGTACTTTTGGCAGGAGCAGGCATGCCATCAAGGACGTCAGTGAAAGCAGTCAGCGAATCAATCAGCGAGGCAGACAGAACAGCAGGCGGGCTGGTCGGCTTGAAGGCGGCAAGCAGCTGGCGTCGATTTACCGGCCAGAGATTGAGGCTGGTGCTGGCGAGTCTGTTGCTGGTGACCGCAACAGCGGCCCAGGCCGCCACTATAGTGCGTGTCAGCACGTCTGTTGGCGATTTCTCCATCGAATTATACGACACTGCCACGCCGGGCACGGTGGAGAATTTTCTGCGCTATGTGAAGGGTGAGGTGGTGGATATCAACAACGCGCCGGTAGACGCAGCTGTCAACTACAACCGCACTTACCTGCATCGAACGCAGGAGATCGAGACCCAGGGGATAGGCATCATTCAGGGTGGTGCGTATCGGTTCCAGCCTTTTTTCGGCCCTGAGCCAATTATCGAATCTGACGAAGTCCCCACGGTTATCAATGAGCCGGGCCTGTCCAATTCCCGCGGCACGATTGCCATGGCCAAGGCTGCCGGAGACCCTGACAGCGCCACCTATCAATGGTTCTTCAACACTTCAGACAACGGCAACGCGCTGGATGCCAATAACGGTGGCTTCACCGTATTTGGCCGTGTGTTGGGTGGCGTGGATGGTTCTGACCTGGAAGCAGGCATGGCAGTACTCGACACCATCCAGGGGCTGCAGAAGTTCAGGCCATGCGGCAGCAGTATCCCATGCCCCAGAGCGGATTTTGCGCCCATTATTACCGATGCCTATGGCGGGCGGCCCGATGAGGAACTGGTGTTTGTCGCCATGCAGGTGGTAGACCGTTACAGTGCAGCTGTCAATGTGTTCAATCCTCTCAGTGGCCAGATAATAAGTGCAATGACTGCAGACGGCGGCGTGGCTGCCTACAGCATCAAGTGGACAGTGCTGACAGAAGGTAGCCAGATTCTGCTGGAGCCCGATGTGGACAGTCTGTTGCTGTTGCGCGATGCCCCGGAAGGGGCCGCGGAATTTACCGGTGCGACAGGGATGCTGAATTTTCCGCGTCTTGAGCTGAGCGAAGGGGAGAGCTTCTGCAACCTTACGTTTCAGCTGGCCGATCCGGCGACCCTGCGCTTCGCCCTGACAGGAACAGTTGATTCCTGTCAGTAACTGCAATTTGCTGCCTGATACGGCCAACGGAGATTACCAGTACTCATGAGTCCAGCCCGGGGTGAGTTCAGTTCCAGATTCGGGTTTCTGATGGCAGCCTCCGGGTCCGCCGTGGGGCTTGGCAATATCTGGGGATTTCCCACCAATGTCGCCAGTAATGGCGGTGCGGCGTTTCTTTTTACCTACCTGGTACTGGTCTTTCTGCTCGCCTACCCGGCGCTGATGGCGGAACTGATTATCGGCCGCCATGCCAAGGCCAATGCCGTGACTGCCCTGCAGGGGCTTTCTCGCGGCCGCATCAGCTACCTGGCAGGCACTGTGGTGGGTTTCGTCGGCATTCTGACGGTCAGCCTGATCCTCAGTTTTTATGTGGTCGTCAGCGGCTGGATGATGGCTTTCCTGATTGATCCACTGGCCCGCCTTGTGGGGCTGGATTCCCTGGCGGCGTGGCTGACTGCTGATGGCATGCTGCGTAACAGCCTCTTTGTGCTGGTGTTCATGGGGCTGACGGTTTACGTGATCAGCGCAGGGGTGAAGGAGGGCATTGAGAAGTGGGCCTCACGCCTGATGCCCTCGCTGATTGTGATACTCCTCCTGTTGATCCTGTATGTGGTTACCCTTCCTGGCGCCCGAGAGGGGCTGCGTGCTTATCTGGTTCCGGATTTCAGCGCCGTGGTCAGTCCGTATCTGATTATCAATGCCATGGGGCAGGCTTTCTTTTCCCTGTCGCTGGGCGTGGGCACCATGCTGATTTACGGTTCCTATGTGAGCAAGCGGGAGAATCTTCCGCAGCTGGGCAGCATGGTGGCGCTGCTTGACGTCGGTATCGCATTCCTGGCGGGTATGCTGATCCTGCCGGCCATGTACGTGGCCCAGTCCAGCGGCGTAGCGATCTATGATGAGGCTGGCGGACTGATAGCAGGGCCGGGCCTCATCCTTTCCGTGCTGCCGTCCCTGTTCAATAACATGGGGTCTATCGGTCTGCTGGTGGCCCTGGCCTTCTTTCTGTTGATGACTATAGCTTCATTGACGTCATCGATTTCCATGCTGGAAGTCCCGGTTGCCTATGCGGTGGAAAAACATCAAGTGGAGCGCCGCAAGGCTACCGTCATCGTGGCCGCCCTTATCACTGTATTCTGCCTGATTATCGTGGCGAATTTTGATGCGTTGTTCGACCTGGTGGTCACCATCACCACCGAGTGGAGTCAACCGCTGGGCGGGCTGTTCTTCTGTGTTTTTGTGGCCTGGATCTGGAACCGCAATGGTCTGCTGCAGGAGATCAGCCAGGGATTTCCCGAGGTGCAGAACAGCCTGTTCTGGAAAATCTGGCCGTTCTACGTGAAGTTTATCTGCCCGGTAGCGATCCTGATGGTGTATGTGCAGCTGCTGGGAATTATCTAGTCGCGCAGGCAGGTCTAAATACTGTTAATAAACACATTGCTGTCCCACAAAATCGTGGCCGAAGGGCCTGCCACGGCCTGAATCCAATTATTTGCACTATTCGGGATCTGTGTCAGACATGAACGTGAAGTTGCTACGTGGCCAATAAACTATCGAGTGTGAATGGTTCGGGACCGCATTGGCGCGGGGGAATCCACTCCTGGGCAACTTGCATCCCTCCGGGATTCCCTCCCTCGGTCGGGAGCCCACAAAACGGTCACCCTCGGTCAGTCGGCGCTGCGTATTGATTGCTCCGTCGCTGGATTCCCGCGCGCCGATGCTCAGTGCCACCATTGCGATACAGGGGCCTTTTTGGACAGGTTAAGCACTCTGTGGGACAGCAGTGTAACAAACGCTGTAATCAGTGGCTTCCGGTAGAGCCAGTTGAGTGGTTAAGTGGGCATCTGGCGGGCTGTGGTGGGTATAGCGTCCAAGGCGTCATTGTCCGGCCCGGCACAATCTGGCCTCTGATAGTTCTGCCTCACTCGCGAGGTCAGTCCTTTCTGCCGTCGCGCAGAATTTCAATAAAGCGCTCGATCTCATCTCCGGTGTTGAAATAATGCAGAGAGGCCCTGTTGACGTCGCCGACGTGGCGGGCGGCAGCGTCAAGCAGCGCGTTTGCCTGTTTGGCAATACTGGTATTGATTCCCGCCGCCCTGAGTCGTTGATGAAGCTGTGTGGCGTCTTCGTCGGCCTTGGAGAAGGTCACAATGCCCGAGAGATTGTCGCGCTGCTCGTGTACAGTGACGCCTGGCACCTCGGCTAGCCTGTCAACCAGGCTGCCGGCCAGCTCGCCTATTCTTTTCCGGATCCCGTCCAGCCCCACTTCACAGGCATAGTCGGCAGCGACGCCGAGGCCAATCTTCCCCGCCACGAAACACTCCCAGTTTTCAAAGCGTTTCGCATCATCCCGAAACCGGTAACTGTGCGCGTCAACCCAGTGTGCGGAATGCAAATCAATGAAGGGTGGTTCCAGCTTGTCGAGAACTGAGTTGCCGACGTAAAGAAATCCAGTACCCCGAGGTCCGCGCAGGTACTTCCGACCGGTGCCGGTCAGCAGGTCGCAGTGCAGCGCCTGGACGTCCAGCGGTATTTGTCCGGCGGACTGGCAGGCATCCAGCAGATAGAGCAGGCCGTGTTCCCGGGCGATATTGCCCACTGCTTCGGCCGGCTGCACCGTACCGACCTGGCTGGGAATTTGGGTCAGGGCAATGAGTCGGGTCTTCTGATTGATGCGCTTTCGCAGCGTGTCGAGACAAAGGGTTCCGGATGCATCGTTGGGCACGACGACAAGCTCAATCCCCTTACGTTTTTGCAGCTGCAGCATGGCCAGGTAATTACTCGCATACTCCGCCTGACCGGTAATCACCTGATCGCCGGGCTGAAAAGGGACAGCATAGAAGGCCATGTCCCAGGCGCGGGTGGCGTTTTCAATAAAAGCAATCTCGTTTGCCTTGCAGTTCAGCAGGCGGGCGAAGGCGTGATAAAAGTTATCTATTTGTGCGGAAGCCTGATTGGCAGCCTCGTAGCCGCCTGCAAGCTGTTCCAGTTGCAGATGACCGATTACACTGTCAGTGACTGCAGCAGACGCGAAGGAACAACCCGCGTTGTTGAAATGGATCAGCGCCTTACAACCTGGTGTCTCGCTTCTTAACTGATTGATTTTATTGTCGAGTTCCATGGCCTATAACGGTTGCAAAGGGGGATTGGTGCTGGTGGCTTTAAGTTTTGTCAGACGGCTGAAACATGCCGATGATGTTAACAGATAGTTGTGATACTGTGACTTTTGAAATATAAAATTACTGCGGTCCCACGTAATGCCTATACTGTTCAAAAAGGCTCCTGAGGCGCAATGCTGGCACTGAGCACCGGCGCGGGGGAATCCAGCGACGGAGCAATCAAAACGCAGCACCGACTGACCGAGGGAGACCGTTTTTCAGGGCTTCCGACCGAGGGAGGGAATCCCGGAGGGATGCTAGTTGCGGAGGAGTGGATTCCCCGGCGCCGGTGCGGTCCCAAAAAAAGTGCACACCCCGATCCAGTGTTAGCCGTAACAAATTCACGTTAACGTCTGGCAGAGATCACGAATAGGTCAAGGTTTTGGGTTCAGGCCATTGCAAACCTCACGGCCCTGATTTTGTGGGATAGCAATGATCTGAATTCTAAAATCGAAAAACGGCGATCAGAAACCGGAAGTCAGTAATCAGTATTCCGCCGTTAAAATGAGGCAGGCAGAATACACATAAATACTAAGCAAAAAACAAAAAACAACAATGATCAAGAGGGTGCAACGATGACCAAGCAGCAATCAGATTCCAGGGACGTCCCGTCTCTCAACCGTCGCGACTTACTCACCCTGTCTTCCGGTGCCATGCTGGCGGGGGCGGCAGGATTGATGCTGACACCTGCGGCCCGCGCCCAGAACAGCGCGACAGTGACAGCCATCGGAGACGTACAGGCTCTGATCTTCGACGTCTTCGGCACCGTGGTGGACTGGTGGGCCTCGATTGTGCGGGAGGGCCAGCTGCTCTCTGCCCAGAAAGGCTATGAGGTGGACTGGGCGACTTTTGCGGATCGCTGGCGGGGAGGTTATGGCCCGGCCATGAACAAGGTGCGAAGTGGGGTATTACCCTGGACCAAGATCGATGACCTGCACCGCATGATCCTGGATGAACTGGTGGTGGAATTCGGGCTCGCGTCTCTCAGTGAGGCAGAGCTGGATCATTTCAACAGGGCCTGGCACCGGCTGATGCCCTGGCCTGATACCGTAGCGGGGCTGAACCGCCTGAAAACCCGCTACGTGATCGCCACGCTCTCCAACGGCAATGTGTCACTGCTACTTAATATGGCAAAAAATGCCGGTCTTCCCTGGGATACAATCCTTTCGGCCGAGTTGTCCGGTCACTACAAGCCGGACCCTGAAGCCTACCTGAAGGCGGCCGAATTGCTGAGCCTGCAGCCCGAGCAGGTTTTGATGGTGGCCGCCCACCCCGGGGATCTGCGCGCCGCCGCCGCGCTGGGCTTTAAGACCGCGTATGTATACCGGCCACTGGAGCGGGGCCCACAGCGCCGGGTAGAGCGCAATACCACGGATGAGTACACTATTCGTGCCGAGGATTTTATCGACCTGGCAATACAGTTAGGGGCCTGATGGCGGGGGTGTGCCCCGGTCGGACCGCATGGCGGGCAAGTAGCAGGAACCCTGCCCTGGAAGCTCGCAACAATTGATTCTCAGGACGGCTGAACTTCCGCTCCAACCCAGGCTGATAGAATTGTGCACATCAGGGTTACAGCAGAATGGTCTGCACCCGGGATCCTCGGTTACAATGCGCCGCATCTTGGTATGTGGAAAAGGAGCAGACATTGAGCGAGCAACGAGTCAGAGAGTTAATGATTGAACTGATCAGTGAACTCGAGAAAATCGCCGAAGTCGATGACGAAACAGTCAATGTGGCCAGGAAGCTGGAAGCGGATATTGAGGACCTGGTAAACCCGGAAGTGGACACGTCCGAGAATACGATTCTGGATGATGCGATTGCCCTGGAGGCCACCTTTGCCGCGCGGCATCCGATGTTGGAAAAGACAATACGGGAATTGATAAACAATTTGAGCCGAATTGGAATATGATTGCAGCTCTGCTCGAGGTTAGCGGAGTCAAATTGCCAATCCGTTCTGCCTGCAGGTAGCCTTGCTCTTTTGGTCTATGTAGTACCTGCTGGTATGAGCTATAGGGATATTACAGAGGCGGGTGGAAGAATGGTTGAAGTGAGACCAGTGACGGGGAAATGTAAGAAAAGTGCCACTGTCGGGGAAAGTGACACAGTTTTTAAGGAAGAACCCATTTTTTGTAAAAATTCCTGACACTTTCTTGTTTTAAGGAATGTAATGCGCTGTAAATATTAGAAAAATATATCTTGGCATGAATATTTCATGTAATTTGCCTGTTAAGGATAATTCGTCTTTCAAAGGATTTTGAAAACATGAAGTACACAATTCCAACACTTTTACTTGCGCTCACAGCACTGCTGGGGCTGTCTTCTCAAGCTCAGGCTTGTGCAATAATGGATGCATCCGCTAACGGCTCCATTTCCAGCGCTTGCGCCACCGACAATACAGCCCTGTCTGACTCGGTCGCTGAGACTAACTTCGTCAACGGGCTGGGCTGGGGTGCTCCGTATTCTTATATTGGCAAGTCGCAGAAGGGCGGCGGATATGACGATACCGGACCGCCGGTCGTTCCGTCCGGCTGGAGCCTGAGCAGTGCGATACCTGCCTATAGCCCCTATATGTTCGGATTCAGCGTCACTGGTCCGGCCTCCACGCCGATAGACTTCGTCCTGGGAGTCAGGGGGACAGGTGATGACTACACCGCTTATCGGTTCGATAGCGCCAGCCTGCGTATCGATGGGTCCTTCGACAATTTCTATGTGGCGAACCAAGGTAATGACTTTGCTCACATAGCGGGATTCTATCGGGATGCCAGTGTTCCTGAACCATCCGCCATCGCGTTGCTTGGTATAGGCCTGCTGGGATTAGTCCTCGGTAGTAGACGCCTGCGCAGTTAGAAAGAAGGGCTACACAAATCCAATAAGAAACGATCTGGTGCTGAAAAATCCCGACCCGCCTCCAGAGGCGGGTTTTTTACGGGCTGTATTTGAATTTGTCGTACGCGTCGTCGGCGTGTTACAGGATTGCACCCCGGTTACAGAGGCTTTTTCTCCGCAAACCAATCAATCCCCGCCACTGAAAAACTCCGCCGGGTAATCATCCACCTGAATTGCCCGGTACCTGGCCCGTTCTGCCGCCAGGTAGGCATCCGCGTCCTCCTGGCTGCAAAGCTCCTTCTCCACGGCAGCTTTTGCAAGGCTTTCGTCATCCTGCGTAGCCGGCAGCTTACCCTGCTTGACAGCATCGCGGATCGCCTTGCGGGTATCCCGGGTGGCCAGCAGCTGCTGAAAGGCATTCTCGATAACGAAGGCTGGGTCCTCGTCACGGTCACCGATATAGGTCAGGCTGGTGAGCCGGGTGCGGAGTTCGTTGTCGGTAAACATGGTCTGGACTATCTGATGCTCTAACCGGTCGTCTGGCAGTCGATAGGAACTCCCGAAGGGGAAGACGATCAGGCGCAACAGCCAGGCCACCGGGCGGTTGGGCAGGTTCTCGAAGAACTCCTTTAGTGCTACCTGGCAGTTGTACAGAGCGGTCTGCAGGTTCCAGTGCACATAGGGCAGGTCGTCCGACTGGCTGCCGTTGTCGCGGTAATATTTCAATACGGCGCAGCCCAGATACAGGTTGCTGAGTACGTCGCCAAGCCTGGCAGAGAGCCGCTCCTTGCGCTTCAGACCGCCACCCAGCAGCATCATGGCGATGTCGGACACCAGCGCCAGGGCGGAACTCATGCGGGTCAGGTGCCGGTAGTACTTCGCGGTGGGTCCGCTGACCGGTGCGCGGGCCAGCCGTGCGCCACTCAGGCCCAGACTCAGGGTGCGCACGAAGTTACTGATGGTATAACCCACGTGGCGGAAGAACAGGCTGTCGAACTCTTTCAGTCCGGCCTTCTCGTCCGGGTCCTTGGCAGCCTGCATTTCCCGGAAGATAAAGGGATGGCAGCGGATCGCGCCCTGGCCGAAGATTATCAGGTTGCGGGTCAGAATATTTGCGCCCTCTACCGTGATGGCGATCGGTGTGCTCATGTAGGCATAGGCCAGGTAATTGCTCTGGCCGAGGATCAGGCCGCGGCCACCGTGCACATCCATGGCATCCTGGATCACCTGGCGGGAATTCTCCGTCATGTGGTACTTGGCGATTGCCGACACCACGGAGGGTTTGATATGCAGATCCACGGCGCCGGCAGTCATTACCCGCGAGGCCTCCAGCTGGTAGGTATAGCCGGCGATGCGCGCCAGTGCCTCCTCGATACCCTCGAAGTTTCCGATAGACAGGTTGAACTGGCGGCGGATACGGCTGTAGGCACCGGTCAGCCGGTAGCTTACCTTGGCGACGGCGGTGCCGAGGGCGGGGAGGGAGATGGCGCGGCCTTCCGACAGGCATTCCACCAGCATCTGCCAGCCTTTACCGGCGTACTCCACGCCGCCGATGATCCAGTCCAGGGGGATGAATACGTCGTTGCCCTGGGTGGGGCCGTTCATGAAGGCCATGCCCATGGGGTAGTGGCGGTTGCCGTGTATGACGCCTGGATGACTGGTAGGGATAAGAGCGACGGTGATGCCCAGTTCCTCCTGATCACCCAGCAGCTGGTCCGGGTCGAACATCTTGAAGGCCAGCCCCAGTACCGTTGCCACAGGAGCCAGGGTTATATACCGCTTATTCCAGGTGAGGCGCAGGCCCAGACACTCCTCGCCATTGAATTCACCCTTGCAGACGATGCCCTGGTCGACGATAGCTCCGGCGTCGCTGCCGGCCTCCGGGCTGGTCAGCCCGAAGCAGGGGATCTCGGTGCCTTTGGCCAGGCCGGGCAGGTAGCGCTGCCGTTGTTCTTCGGTGCCGTATTTCATCAGCAGCTCCGCCGGCCCCAGGGAGTTGGGGACCATGGCGGTCACCGCCGCGCTGGCGCTGCGGGTGGCCAGCTTGGTGACGATGCAGGAATGGGCCAGGGCGGAGAAGCCCTTGCCGCCGTATTCGGTTGGGATGATCATGCCGAGAAAACCGGCGTCTTTCAGGTACTGCCAGGCTTCCGGAGAAAGATCCTTGCGGAGCTGGACGATATCCCAGTCGTCGAGCATGGCACAGAGTTTCTCTGTTTCATTATCCAGGAAGGCCTGTTCTTCGGCGCTTAATTCCGGTTTCGGGTAGCCCAGAAATTCTTTCCAGTCCGGATCGCCCTGAAACAACTCGGCCTCCCACCAGACATCGCCGGCTTCCAGGGCTTCCATTTCCGTGGTGCTCATGGGTGGCAGCACGCGCTGAAAGAAACGGTAGATCGGCCGGCTTAACAGCTGTCGGCGAACGCCTTCGGCAAAAAAGAAAAAACCTACCAGCACCAGTATCAGCCAGGGCAGGATGGCCAACTCCCACAGCCAGGTGGTGCCTATCAGTACCAGCGTAAGCACGAACAGGATGGTCTCCATGCGGGCACGCCTGTAGGCAAAGACCCAGATAGCGCCGAGAGCGATGATGACTTGAATCAGAGTGTCCATAGTGTCTCCTGATGAGTGAAGCGGTGGCAGGTTGATTGACAAGCGCCGAATTGTTGAAGCTGGCCAGGTGTGAGCCTGGCAGGCCGGTGACAAACTCTCTGCGTGGCCGTCACGACGTAAAAAACAGTTCCAGGTTGCTCAGTTGGGCCCAGGGAACTTTGTGTTTCTGTCAGTATCTGCCCCCCATGACCAGTCTCGAATCTGTCTCTCACTGGTCGGAAAACCAGTCTTTGAATGGTGAAAACTGAGACCGGGTAATAGTCTACTACTAATCCCATCCGAAAGCGGATCAGCAACCTGACTCAAAGCAGAAGAGCAAGCCGAAACCGGAGCCGGACGGCTATCCAGATTTGAAACTGGAACCATTGTAGCGCTATCTCAGCCATCAGTCAGATGGGATGCCTGGTTGCCGAGCGGGCGTGACGTTCTGGCAGCGGCTGCCAGATAGGGCCGAGAGGCGCTGCTGAATTATCCGGCAGCTACCAGATGGTCGAAAGGCGCTACTAAGTTATCCGGCGCGCCTAAGCGCAGTCAGATTGACGCCACACAGTGCAAGGAACAGGATCTCCAGTTCCTGCCAGGGGTCGCCGTCATGCAGCCCTTTGACGGTGTAGTCGACCACCCGGGCCTGGTCCAGCAACCGATAAATCTGGGCCGACCGCAGACGCGTCAGGGCGCGACTCACAGGCGCCTTGCGTTTGAAGTTGCGCCCGACCGCTTCGTCAGCTACCCGGGCAACCGGCTGCCCGGCTTCCACCTGCTTTGTCCGCGGCAGCAGGCGGCGCAATTCGGCGCTGGTGGCGCCCAGAATCGCCAGTGGTTCAATGCCTTCGTCCCGCAGCCCCTGGAGTATCCTGAGGCTTCGAACCGCGTCTCCGCTGAGCGCGGCATCCAGCAGGGTGAACACCGTGTAACGGGAACTGTCTGCCACGGATTGCAGAACCATCTCGGCGTCCAGTTCGATAGCGCTGTCTCCGGTGGGGTTGGTCAGCAGCCTGAGTTTTTCAATCTCCTGTACTGCGGCCAGCAGGTTGCCCTCGATGCGCTGCACCAGTAACTGAATCGCCTCAGGCGTTGGGCGCAGGCCTGCTTTCATCAGGCGCTGCCCCAGCCAGTCGGGAAGTTCGGCCACGGACAAGGGCCAGACGGGCAGAAACCACGCGGCTTTCTCCAGGGTCTTGAACCACTTGGTATTCAGGGTGGCAGGTTCAACCCGGGAACTGGTGATCAACAGCAGGTAGTCGGGATTGGGAGACTCCAGGTAGTCCAGCAAGGCTCGCCGGCCGGGCTCCTCCAGCTTGGGGGAGGCCAGCCTGAGATCAATCAGCTTGCGCTCGGAAAACAGCGACAGGTTGTTGACAGTCTCCTTGAACTGACTCCAGTCGAAACTGCGATCGACGTTGAAGACTTCCCGCTCTTCGAAGCCGCTCTCCCGGCAGAAACTGCGCACGGCATCGGCAGCTTCCTGCAATAGAAGGGGCTCGTCACCGGCGATCCAGACCAGGGGTTTGAGATCCTTTTTGAGGCTGGGCAGCAGCTGTCCGGCTTGCTTTATCTGCATGGTGCTTTCAGGATGCCGTACCGTTGCTCGTTGCCGCCTCCAGGCGGCGCAACAGGCGGTTTACCAGCTCACGTCGCAATTCACTCTGAATGACTTCGCGCTCCTCCAGCGTGCCGGTGATATTGCCGGTGTTTTCGTAGTAGACCTGCTGAATTATCAGGTCTTCAGGGCCCAGCAGCTGGTTTTCACCCTGTATCATGCTGACCGGCAGAGTCATGCGGATGTCATATTGGGCTGCCCTGGCCCGGGGTGTGACGGTGATGGGTCTGATGCGCCGTTGTTCGGCGCCCACAATCAGTACCGGCAGGCCCGGGTTAACGGTGTCGGCGTCGATTTCCGTCACCGCCACGTTGGCATCCTGCAGGGCGCGGCGCAGCAGCCCGGCGATCTCATCGCCGGGCTGCTGCAGGTAGAGCTGCAGTTCCGGGAGGCTGGCTGACAGGGCATCGCTGCCTCGCAGGCTGAAACCGCAACCAGACAGGACAGGCAGCAGCAGCGCCACTAAAAGGCTTTTAAACAGTCTGGTTGCCATTAAGATTTCCTGTCTCCAATAAGGTCCGGGTGCCTGGTCATGGTCTTGCCGGTCAGCCGCCCCGTTTTTTTACGACTTACTCTTCGTCTTAATCGTTGGCGATGCTGCACCCATCCCTTAGCTGGAAACCACCACATTAACCAGTCGGCCCGGTACGACGATGACTTTGCGTACCTCGCCCTCGCTTGTATAGCGCCGGATGGTTTCGTGGTCGAGGGCCAGCTTTTCCAGAGTCTGTCGATCGGCGTCTTTGTCCACCTCAATCTTGGCCCGCAGCTTGCCATTGACCTGCAGGACTATAACGAGTGTGGATTGCTTGAGTGCCGCCCTGTCCACTGTGGGCCAGGGTGCATCAATGACCGCTTCACTGTGCCCGAGGTGCTGCCACAGAACGTGGCAGATATGGGGCACTACGGGCGCCAGCATCAGTACCACCGTGGACAGTGCTTCGGTAACCAGGGCGTTATCCAGATCGGTGTCACTTTGTTCGACAAACTTGTAAGTGTCATTGATCAGCCCCATCACCGCAGCGATGGCGGTATTGAAGGTCTGCCGGCGGCCGAAATCGTCGCCGACTTTCTCCAGCGTACTGTGAATGGCAAAACGGAACTGCTGCTGTCGTTCGCTCAGGTTGCCATGGTCCAGCTTCGCCGGATCCGCTGGCTGATGGTCCGCCACTATTTTCCACAGCCTTTTCAGAAAACGATAGCTGCCTTCCACGCCGCTGTCGGACCATTCGAGCGACTGGTCCGGTGGCGCGGCGAACATGGTGAACATGCGGACTGTGTCGGCACCGTACTTTTCGATCAGGGACAGGGGGTCGACGGTGTTGCCCTTGGACTTGGACATTTTACTGCCGTCCTTCAATACCATGCCCTGGGTAAGCAGCCGGGTGAAGGGTTCGTCCGAACTCAGCAGCCCTTCGTCACGCAGCAGTTTGTGGAAAAAGCGCGCATACAGCAGGTGCAGGATGGCGTGCTCTATGCCACCGATATACTGATCCACCGGCAGCCAGTAGTCGGCCCGCTCGTCGAGCATGGCATCGTCCAGGTCGCGGCAGGCATAGCGTGCATAGTACCAGGAAGATTCCACGAAGGTGTCGAAGGTATCGGTTTCTCGCTCGGCCTCGCCGCCACATTCCGGGCAGCTGGTCCGGTAGAACGACGGCATTTTTTTGAGTGGTGAGCCGCTGGCGTCGAACTCAATGTCGGTTGGCAACAGCACCGGGAGATCTTCCTCGGGTACCGGTACGGTGCCACACTGCTGACAGTTGATGATGGGAATCGGAGTACCCCAGTAGCGCTGCCGGGATACGCCCCAGTCCCGCAGGCGGAAATTCACCTGGCGCTGGCCTTTGCCCTGCTCGGTCAGAAATTTCTCGATGGCCGAAAACGCCTGCTCAAAGTTCAGGCCGTCAAACTGCCCGGAATTGATGAGCAGGCCCTTTTCAACAAAGGCTTCACTGCCCAGATCACAGGGCGTGTCGGTGCTGGCGGGTTGGATGACCTGCTTAACCGGGAGGCTGTACTTGCGGGCGAATTCCCAGTCCCGCTGGTCGTGTCCCGGTACCGCCATGACCGCGCCGGACCCATAACTCATCAGTACGAAATTTGCCACGTAGACCGGCACCTGGTCGCCGCTGATGGGGTTAATGGCCTGCAGCCCGGTATCGATACCGAGTTTCTCCATGGTAGCCATGTCGGCTTCGGCCGTCTTGGTATGGGACTGTTCTTCGATGAAGGCTCTGACCGCGGGGTTTGTTTCAGCGGCCAGTTCAGCCAACGGGTGTTGAGGGGCTACCGCCACATAGGTCACACCCATCAGCGTATCCGGACGGGTGGTATAGACAGACAGAGTCTGGTAGGCCGCGTCATCCTGGTCAGCGACTTCGAACTGCAGTTCAATACCTACCGAGCGGCCTATCCAGTTGGTTTGCATGGTGCGCACCTGTTCCGGCCAGCCGTCAAGTTTATCCAGGTCGTCCAGCAATTCCTGGGCGTAATCGGTAATTTTGATGAACCACTGGGGAATCTTGCGGCGCTCCACGAGGGCGCCTGACCGCCAGCCACGCCCGTCGACAACCTGCTCATTGGCCAGCACAGTCTGGTCAACCGGATCCCAGTTGACCTCGGCCTCCCGTTTGTAGACCAGGCCTTTCTTGAACAGGCGAGTGAAAAACCACTGCTCCCAGCGGTAATAGCCCGGGTGGCAGGTCGCCAGTTCCCGGTGCCAGTCGTAGGCAAAGCCCAGCTGTTTGAACTGCCCGCGCATGTAGTCGATATTGCTGTATGTCCAGCCAGCCGGCGGCACCTGCTTCTGGATGGCCGCGTTCTCGGCCGGCAGGCCAAACGCATCCCAGCCCATGGGTTGCAGCACATGCTTACCCTGCATGCGCTGAAAGCGACTGATCACGTCACCGATGGTGTAGTTCCTGACATGGCCCATGTGCAGGTGGCCGCTGGGGTAGGGGAACATGGACAGGCAGTAGAATTTCTCCTTGCCGGTGTTTTCCTCGGCCCGGAAGCTGTCGTTGGTTTCCCAGTATTGCTGGGCCGCTGATTCCACCTCAGCGGGGGTGTAGGTATCGTTAATACTGCTCATGGTTTCTGTATTCGCTGCATGCTGTGAGACACCGGTTCGGTGCGGGGTCAAGAATACCCCAGGGTGGATGTTTCACCAAATGCCGGCTCGTACTGGAGAACCTCTGATTAATTACTAAAGTGCAGAACGTTGTGGTAATTAATCAGAGGCTCCTTAATATCAGGGTGTTGTGGTAATCAGTCAGAGGTCCCCTAGCGACCCAGTTTGGAAATCTTTTTCGTACCGGCGTCCAACAGGCTGGAAGTTACTTTGAGAAGTTTGATCTGGCGGCTGTCTGCATTCAGGACCGTAAACAGAAACGGACCAATGTTGATCTTTTCGTCCCGCTCCGGAATATGGCCAAAGCGCTGCAGAACCAGCCCGCCGATGGTGGAGAATTCCTGTTCGCTGAATGCGGTATTGAAGTGTTCGTTGAACTCGTCGATGGGGGTAAGAGCTTTGACGATATGATTTTCATCATCAAATCGCTTGATGTAGCTCTCGTCGTCGACGTCGTATTCGTCTTCGATTTCCCCGACGATCTGTTCCAGTACATCTTCAATGGTTACCGCTCCGCAGACACTGCCATACTCATCGATAACAATCGCCATGTGGTGTCGGGTTTCGCGGAACTCTTTCAGCAGCACGTTGAGTCGCTTGCTTTCCGGTACGAACGTGGCAGGTCTCACAATATCCTTGATGGAGAACTTGTCGACATTCTGCTGTAAAACCAGAGGCAGCAGGTCCTTGGCCAATAGAATGCCAAGCACACTGTCAATATTTTCGCCAATAACGGGGTAACGGGAGTGAGCTTCCTTCGCCACCTGCTCGATGATCTCCTGGGGTGACAGTGTGGCGGAGACTGTCACCAGCTGGGAGCGTGGGATCATGATTTCCCGGACCTGCATGTTGGATACCTGCAGCGCACCTTCGATGATGCTGAGCGCATCGGAGTCCAGAACCTTGTCCTGCTCGGCATTACGTAACACCGCCAATAGACTCTGCACGTCGTTGGGTTCGTCGGAAAAGATCTGGGTAATTCTGTCCAGCCAGGAGCGGGGTTTCTGCTCGGTATCAGATGGCTCTTCGGTCATGTCCGCTTGAATCTCATGTTGCCGCTGTAAAAGTGTTAACAGGCCCTAGTTAATCAGGTAAGGGTTTGGGAAACCCAGTGTTTTCAGCACGTCTGTTTCCAGCGACTCCATGGCTTCCGCCTCTTCAGGGGTTTCGTGCCGGTAGCCGTGCAGGTGCAGGAATCCGTGTGTCAGCAGATGTGCCCAGTGAGCCTCCCGGCTCTTGCCCTGCGCGCTGGCTTCCGCCAGTACTACAGGCGCACAGATTGCCAGGTCACCCAGTGGCAGCCTTGCCAGGCTGTCTAGCACCTGGTCCGGCAATTCGCAGCTGAAAGACAACACGTTGGTTGGCGAGTCTTTGCCTCGGTAATCACGATTCAATGCCGCCGACTCCGCTTCATCCACCACACGAATACTCAGGAAGAGCGGTTTTCCGGGCCGCGCCAACTGGCGGCTGGCGGCGGTCAACCAGGTTTCCATGTCGCTGGCCTGGGGAACCCAGTGGTCCGGACAGCCGTTGTCCAATTCAACTTTCACGCTGTTCACGGTCGTTTATCGAGGCGTTGTCCGGGCCGAGATTGGCAATCGTCTGGCGGTCATGGGCATCGTAGGCCTCGACGATTTTCTGTACCAGCCGGTGCCTCACGACATCCCTGGCGTCGAAATAGGTAAAGCCGATGTCGTCAATGCCTTCGAGTACCTTGGTGGCATGGACCAGGCCTGATCGGGTCCCCTTCGGCAGGTCGATCTGAGTAACGTCGCCGGTTATAACCGCGGTAGAGCCAAAACCTATCCGGGTCAGAAACATTTTCATCTGGGAGGCCGTGGTGTTCTGGCTTTCATCCAGGATGATAAAGGAATTGTTCAGCGTTCGGCCGCGCATGTAGGCCAGTGGCGCTACCTCGATGACGTTTTTCTCAATCAGCCGTCCGACCCGCTCGAAGCCGAGCATTTCGTAGAGAGCATCATAAAGGGGGCGCAGATAGGGGTCGATCTTCTGGGCCAGGTCACCCGGCAGGAAACCGAGCTTTTCCCCGGCTTCAACTGCGGGGCGGACCAGAAGCAGACGGCTTACCTGCTCCTGCACCAGGGCTTCCACCGCGCAGGCTACCGCCAGGTAAGTCTTACCGGTGCCGGCCGGACCGATACCGAAGTTGATATCATGCTGCTTGATGGACTTGACGTAGTCCTGCTGGTGTCTGGTACGAGGCTTGACGGAGCTTTTAGGTGTGCGGATTAACGATTCGTCAGCAGGCCCCTGCTCGGGGGCGTCTTCCTGTTGAGACTCGCGCAGGGCGAGATGTACCTGGTCGGGGCTCAGGGTTTCGCCATTCCGGGTAGCCAGGTAAAGGGCTTTCAGCACCTTCCCCCCACCTTCAATAGCTGCCTCCGAGCCGGACAGACGGAACTGGTTGCCGCGCTGCTGGATTTTAACCGCCAGGGAATTCTCGATCTGGTGAATATGCTCGTTGAGCCGCCCGCAAAGGCTTGCCAGGCGCTGCGCATTGTCTGGGAGCAGGGTTATGCTCCGGGAGTGAATCTGTTCGGTCATGAAACGGGGGTCAGAACCTCGAGCTGATCATAGTGCCGGTAGTATACCAATCTGACACCGGTTGTAAGCATTTTAATGCCACAATTATTGATCTTGATGGGCTTCAGAGCTCTCCGCGCAGGGAATTGCTGTAAGCGTCAAGAATTTTTACATCCGCAAACTGTCCGATCAGGCTGTAGTCATCGCAGCGAAAATTGACCACCCGGTTGTTTTCGGTGCGACCCTGCAATTCGCCGGGGTCTTTTACCGACGGGCCGGTTACCAGAATACGCTCGGTGCCTCCTACCATGGCCTGGGCAATGGCGCGGGCCTGGGCATTGATCTGTGCCTGCAGGGTGGCGAGCCGGTGTTTCTTTTCCTGTTCGGGGGTTTCATCTTTCAGGTCGGCGGCCGGCGTGCCGGGGCGGGCACTGTAGATAAAGCTGAAGGAAAGATCGAATCCGATTTCGATAATCAGGTTCATGGTGTCTTCGAAGTCGCGATTGGTCTCGCCGGGGAAGCCGATGATAAAATCCGACGACAGACTGATGTCCGGGCGAATAGCCCGGATCCTGCGGATTATCGATTTGTATTCCAGAGCAGTGTGCCCTCGCTTCATGGCGGCCAGGATGCGATCGGACCCGCTCTGGACCGGCAGGTGCAGGTGGCTGACCAGCTCCGGAACCTGGCCGTATACATTAATGAGGTTGCTGGTGAATTCTACCGGGTGCGAGGTGGTATAGCGGATTCTGTCGATTCCGTCGATGCTGGCAACGTAGTTGATCAGGGTCGCCAGATCGATAATCTCACCTTGATGGCTCAGGCCACGATAGGCATTAACGTTCTGCCCCAGCAGGTTGATCTCTCTGACACCCTGACTGGCCAGATGCACAGCCTCCGCCAGCACGTCGTCCAGTGGCCGGCTGACTTCCTCGCCGCGGGTATAAGGGACGACGCAGAAGCTGCAGTATTTACTGCAACCCTCCATGACGGTCAGAAAAGCCTGGCAGCCGGTTACTTCCGGCTCCGGCAGGCGATCAAATTTCTCAATTTCCGGGAAGCTGATATCCACCACTGGCCCTGAACCGGTCGCGGCGGCCAGCATCTCCGGCAGTTTGTGCAGGGTCTGGGGGCCGAAAACCACGTCCACATAAGGGGCTCGACGGCCGATAGCAGCGCCTTCCTGGCTGGCTACACAGCCTCCCACGGCTATCTTCAACTGCGGGTTCTGCTCTTTCAGAGCCCGCCAGCGACCCAGCTGGTGAAAAACTTTCTCCTGGGCCTTCTCCCGAATCGAGCAGGTATTGAGCAGCAGCAGATCGGCGCTGGCCGGGTCGTCAACCAGTTCGGCGCCCTGGTGCTCCCGGAGTAAATCCAGCATCCTTGATGAATCGTACTCGTTCATCTGACAGCCATGGGTCTTAATGAACACCTTGCGTGGCTGTGGGGGCTGGTCCGGATTGTGGATTGCTGGTTTTTCCAAACTGTCAGTCATTGCCGTATCGTCAGGTAAATAAATCAGTGCCAGAAAACTGGCGCAAGTATAGCAGTAATTTGGTCGGGTTCCGGATTTGTGCGGGTCCTCGGCTTGAAAATCATCGCAATAGCCGGATATTAGCGGTAGGCTAGCAGGGTGTTGCTGCGAACAGGACACCTTCGGCCACACACCGACGCAACTCACGGCAAAGGTAGGAACCCATGGGTAAACCAACTGAAATATACAAGATCACTTTTCTTAATAAGGGGAAGGTTTACGAAATATTTGTGCGCCAGGTTTACCAGAGCGACCTGTACGGGTTTATCGAGGTCGAGGAGTTCGTCTTCAATGAACGAACCCAGGTCGTGGTGGATCCATCGGAGGAAAAGCTCAAGGCGGAATTTGCCGACGTCAAACGCAGTTTTATCCCCATGCAGGCTATCATGCGTATCGACGAGGTGGAAAAAGGCGGCATCAGCAAAGTCACCAGCGGCGATAACATCACGCCGTTCCCTTTGCAAATACCAGGGGGCAAATCCGATCGTGGCCGCAGTGATCCGGTCTAGGAGGCTGTCGGACTTAACACTGATCTACGGCGGAAAAGCCGGATTTCCCGATCTTTTTCGTTAAATAGGTCAACTATTCGCCTCAAAAGATCGAAAAATCTGACTCAAACCGGCTTTCCCTCGTTACGATCGGTTAAGTCCGCCAGCCTACTAGCCGGCATCGAAAAGCCAGCCGCGGGCTTCGCTCAGGCGGTTAAAACAGGGTCCGAATACCTTTCAGTTGCTGAGAACCACCGGGTTTTGTTCCGTGTGTGTGGGAGCGCCCGCCTCGGCTGCGGATCCGGCCGCCCGCCAGTAGGAGCGTACTGCTTAACCCAGAGCCCGCTTCACGGTTGCCAGTTCCACACACAGCGTAAAAATTTTCATGGCCGCTTCTATCTCGCCCAGCTCCGGGAAAGACGGGGCCAGTCGGATATTGCTGTTTTCCGGATCCTTGCCGTAAGGCCAGGTTGCCCCGGCCGGGGTCAGTTTGACGCCG
Source organism: Gammaproteobacteria bacterium (assembly GCA_041395725.1). Lineage (NCBI taxonomy): Bacteria > Pseudomonadati > Pseudomonadota > Gammaproteobacteria > Gammaproteobacteria bacterium. Next base: position 3,248,736 of record JAWKZW010000001.1, read on the forward strand.
GCTGCCCCGGTCAGTGAAACCACCTCTTCAGCCAGCCCCGGTTGGGTATCAAACAACACGAAGTAACCACCAGCCGGTTCGGTCCACGTTCCAACTGGCTGTCCGCTGACGGTTTTGCCACCCAGAGCGGACTCCAGGTGCTGCAATACCAGGTCAAATTTTGGCTTCAGGATCGCACGCTGCTTTTCCATGTGGGCCGCAATGGTGTCGGTATCGCGGAGGAATCTGACGTGTCGCAGCTGATTCACCTTGTCCGGCCCGATAGTTACGTAAGACAGGTGCTCTGACAGTGCCTTGATATTGGCCTCCGAGCTGGCCAGAAAGGCCATGCCGGCCCCCGCAAAGGTGATCTTGGAGGTTGACCCCACGGCATAGACAGTATCCAGGGTGCCGTTCTGTTCGCACAAAGTAAGGATGTTGGCCAGCTCAGGCGGGTTTCCCACCAGGTGGTGCACCGCATAGGCGTTGTCCCAGATTATGCGGAAGCTCCGGCCGGCGAGCCTGCCGAGCCTGGCAAGCCGCTGCACCGTGTCATCGGAATACACAACCCCGCTGGGGTTGGAGTATTTAGGGACGCACCAGATACCCTTGATCAGTGGGTCCGACTGCACCAGTTGCTCTACCTGGTCCATGTCCGGGCCGGCGTCATCCATCGCCACGGGAATCATGTCGATGCCCAGCGCCTCACAAACAGAAAAGTGGCGGTCATAGCCCGGCGCGGGGCAGAGGAATTTGACCTTGCCAGTTCCCGCTTCCTTCTTCCAGGACTCACCGTCCGAACTGCCAAACAGGTGATTGTAAAGCACACACTGATACATCAACTGCAGGCTGCTGTTACCGCCCACCAGGGTCTGCTGCAGCCGGCAGCCAAGATAATCGGCTGCCAGCTGGCGCGCTTCGGGGATCCCGAGCCCGCCGCCATAGTTACGGCAGTCGGTGCCATCAGCAGCCCGGTAGTTGCCCTCCAGAATACCATCCAGTGAGTCACTGAGAGCGAGCTGGGCAGCCGAAGGTTTGCCCCTTGTCAAATCGAGACTGACCCCCTGGGTCAGGATTTTCTGGTATTCGGCCTGTAGCTCTTGAAGCCGATCTTCGAGTGATTCACTGCGGTTATCGCCGCTGGCGGGAGAGTCTGGGTTCAATGCCGGCTCCTGAAATAGAAAAAGAATTAAGCACCTGGTTCCTGCAGCCAAACCAGGAACCTGTTATCGGGGTGTTTGATCGATCTGGCAACTCTTGCCTATCTTGTAACTCTTATACACTTGTAACTCTTATACACCTCCTGCCCGGCGAAACTCTGATCAATCGCAGAGTATTGCGGCGCCTGGCCAGGGTTACCCTGTCAGGGCCGTCTGCGGCAGGAGTGTCACCCCAGACACACAAGGGCTCGCAGCAGACAGGCAAGTTTACCCAGTCCACGAGTTCAGGGCCAGAGAGTAAGAGAAGGAATTGCTGTATAGTGCTGCAGCCAGTCCTACAGCCTTTATTGAGCCGCCATGTCTTCAGAAATATCCTCCCATCCCTACGATGCCCTGACTCCCGACCGGGTGATGACGGCACTGGAAGCGCTGGGCTATTGTTGTGATGCACGAATCTATCCCCTTAACAGCTATGAGAATCGTGTATACCAGGTCGGTATCGAAGGCGCAGAAACGGTCGTGGTTAAATTCTACCGCCCTGGACGCTGGAGCGATGCCCAGATACTTGAGGAGCACCAGTTTGCCCTTGAGTTGCAGGAGCTGGAAGTTCCCGTTGCGGCACCGCTGGACTTTGAGGGCAGGGGGACGCTGCTGGACGATGGCTTGTTCCGTTTCGCGGTCTTTCCCCGTCTGGCAGGGCGTGCTCCCGAGCTGGATGAGATGGACAGTCTGCTGACTATCGGTCGCTATCTGGGGCGGGTTCATCTGATTGGCGCCAAGACACCCTTTTTGACGAGAGAAAGGCTCAGTGTCGAGGAAATGGCCGTGCAGCCCAGGCAGTTCCTGCTGGAGAATGATTTTATTCCACCAGAATTGCGGGCTGCCTACGAATCGGTGTCCAGGGATCTCATCGACAGGATTCAGGCGGATTTTTCCTTCGCTGATTCAGTGCGGTTTTTCCGGATTCATGGTGACTGTCACCTGGGCAATGTGTTGTGGCACCAGGGAACGCCTTTTTTTGTCGATTTTGACGATGCGGTCATGGGGCCGGCGATACAGGATCTCTGGATGCTGTTGTCCGGTGAGCGGGATCAGCGTCAGCGACAGCTTCAGGAGTTGCTGGAGGGCTACACTGAATTCTGTGATTTTGCGCCGGCCGAATTAAAATACATTGAAGTGCTGAGAACACTGCGCCTCATCCGCTACGCTGGCTGGCTGGCCAGACGTTGGGAGGATCCGGCTTTCCCGCGCAGTTTTCCCTGGTTCAATTCGGTCCGCTACTGGTCTGACCATGTGCTAGAACTTCGCGAGCAGCAGGCTGCGCTTGATGAGCCGCCGCTGCAGCTGTTTAATTTCGGGGGTCCTGGTTATTGAGTGCCGCCCGATGAAGCTTCCTTGCTGAAGAACACATGGCTGTCCAGCGCTGACTTCAGGCCGGGTCCCAGGCCATTTCCCGTCTGGCCGGATGGCCCTGTTCCCATGCACTGAGAGGTGTGCACGAACTCAGGAGGAGGCCGAGCCCCTGCAGGGCTTTTTGACCATGACTGCGGATCTGATCATGTTCACCACTCCCGCTGGATGTCCTGTTCGCTACTGTTGCTCCAGCAGAGCCTTTACTTCTTCCTCGATCAATTCGATGTCCCCATTGCGAAAGCCCTCGTGAACCATTCGCACCACCCCTTCGCGGTCTATCAGGTAGGAAGTCGGCATGCCATAAACGTCATACTGGGCCGGGGTTTCCCCGTCCGGGTCAGCGGGAATAATGAAGTCGAGAGGGGTGTCCAGCAGAAAATCCAGGCCGTCTTCAACCGGATTGTCGATATTGATCCCGACTACTTCCAGGCCCTGGTCCCGGTACTTGTTGTGAAGGTCGTTATACAGAGGCAGAGACAACAGGCAGGGGGCACACCACGAGGCCCAGAAATCCAGGTAAACCACTTTGCCCCGTAACTGACTGAGGGTAAAGTCCGGTTGACCTTCCTGAATGTTGGCCAGGGTAAAATCCGGGGCCAGATCGCCTTCCTCCACTGCCAGCGCCGATAGTGGCAGGCCCATGCCCAGGGTGACGGCGGTCAGTGTACTAAGCATTTTTTTGAACATATTGAATATCCTGGTTGTGTTGCCGAAACTAGTCAAATTGCGCGCTAACCCGGGTAATTGGCAGGCCCAGGCCGCACCTTAGTCGCTTACCCGGTGCCAGTAGATTATATGTAAGCCCGGCTCTCCAGACGAGTCTCGCCAGCCTGATTCAGGGATATTGACTCTCCGTACGACCTGTTGAGTAGTCGTCCGGTCGAAATCCCCTGCATATCGCCTCTATCGGGGATCAGGCGCCTGCCAGGCCCGGATTGGTCAAGTTCTGCAGCATGAATTCCCAGCGTTTGCGCTGGAACTTCAGTTTATAGTGCATCTCCCGGTAGGCATCACGTATCAGCAGCAGGTCAAACTGGCTGAGAGATTCCTGCAGGTTGTGGCTCTTGGCTTCATACCAGGAAATGCGGTGGCGATTCCAGAGTTTCAGGGTCGCACGCAATTCCTGGTATTCCTGTTCCAGCCGATCTCGCCATTTTTCCGGCAGTTTCAGCAGGTCACACTTGGCCGCGGCCTGTTGAAATTGCAGTTCCACCCGTGCGGCCTCGATACTGGCCGGGTTGCAGCGCCTCAAGTCACGGGTCAGTCCGAACAACGACAGGCCGCGAATCAGCCATTTGGTGGGATCCCACTGCCACCAGCGAATACCGTTCCGGTAATCCCATTGAAAGGCATGGTGGTAGTTATGGTAACCCTCGCCATAAGTAATCAGAGCCAGCAGGCCATTGTCCCGCGCTGAATTCCCGATGCTGTAGGGTTGCCTTCCCCACTTATGTGCCAGGGAGTTAATCAGGTAGGTTACATGCTGGCTGAGAACCAGGCGCAACAGTCCGGCCAGCAGCAGACTGGCAAGCAGGTCGCCGTGCAGCCAGCCAATCAGGGCCGGCAGAGCGATGTTCATGATCAGCACCAGTGACAGGTAGTGCCGACTCTGCCAGCGGAGTATGGGGTCTTTCTGCAAATCCTTGACGTTGCTTAAGTCTTTCAGGCCGCTGGGATAGCGGCGCAGGATCCAGCCGATATGGGAGAACCAGAATCCTCGGCCTGCGGAGTAGGGATCCCGGTCATTGTCGTCCACGTGGAGGTGATGGCGCCGATGGTCAGATGCCCAGGTCAACACGTCATTCTGCAGAGCACAGGCACCACCCAGGGCGAACAGGACCTTGATGGCGGGGTGCGCCTTGTAGGCCTTGTGCGACCACAAACGGTGGTAGCCTGCAGTAATGGAGAAGCCACAGAATGCCATGAACAAGGCGAATACGGCCCATTCAAACAGATCATAGCCGTAGAAATACCCGTAAAGGGGCACCAGAGTAACCGCAAACAGCGGGGTGAGACTGAACAACAACATATTGGTCCAGTTGATGGGTGCCTTGCTCATAGATCTGAGTCCTTCTTTAATAAAACCAATTCGAAGTACAGCCGGCTCTATTCCGCAGATGACGGATTCTTAACCGGCTACGGCGACATCCTCGGCCTGTAGCCCCTTGGATCCCTCGCAAACAAGGAACTCCACGCGCTGGCCGTCCCGCAGTACGCGGTGTCCCTTCCCCCGTATAGACCGGAAATGGACAAAAACATCGTCACCTCTGTCCCGGGTGATAAAGCCAAACCCTTTGCTGGCATTGAACCATTTTACGGTGCCGAGTTCCCGTGTTTCTTCTGACAACCTCACAGTTGAGGATTCTGTCGGCTGGATGAACCGGTAGCCCAGCCAGGCGGAAAGCATTGAAATCAGTAAGGTGGACAGTCCGAATGTCCCGAGCAGGGCGCCGGTCGATACCTCGGGCGATTGAGGCAGGAATAAATAACCTGGCACAAGGCTAAGCACGGTGACGGCCAGGCCAATACAGAGTAGGCGAATTAACATGTTGATTCTCTTTTCGATTCTTCTAGTTCTTAAAAGGGTGCGGGTGAAACCCGGGCAATTCTAAACCAGCCCTCAGCAGAAATAAAACCACCGTAGCCTGCCCGCAGGATGGCACCGGGCTCCCCGGTTCTTTCAGGTTGGATTCAGCTTGGCGAGGCTATGCTGCGGGTCACGGGATAGGGAAACCTGTCCCGGGAATTAAAAAGCTGACTGAATCGGGATCCAGAGCGGGAGTCCAATGAAAATGAAACAACAAATGATTAGAACAGGTATTTTTCTGACCGTGTCGCTGTTTGCGGGATCGCTAGCGGCCCAGGTCGAGTACGAGTATGCCCCGGTTGTCGACGTGCGGCCCATTATCCAGGTCGTGGAAATATCCACCCCGCAGGAGCAGTGCTGGGAAGAGGAATACCTGGTAGAGCGGAATTCCCGCGGCAGCGAATCGCACACACCAGCGATCCTGGGCACTATCCTGGGCGGGGCTATTGGCAATGCGGTAGGTCACAATAAGTCCAATCAGCGGGTAGGTACCGTGGTGGGCGCCGTATTGGGTCACTCAGTGGCACGTGATATCATGCGCCAGAATCAGGGCCCCGGCGTGCGAGAGGTGGAGACGGTCGAGCGTTGTGAGACAGTTTACCGATCCCGTGAAGAAGAACGGATAGTCGGTTATAACGTCACCTACAGCTACAATGGCAAGGATTACACTATGCGCACCGATTCCGATCCGGGAAGCGAGATACAGTTAAGGGTATCGGTTGAGCCGATACTGTAGCGTTGTCCGGCACCGTCAGTCGTCGTCCGGTTTCAGTGTTGCGGTGTCACGCTGATGGCACTTCAGTCGGTTTTACCAGTTGGCCTGCGCAGGCGTACACATTCGAGGTTAGCATTGTTCAAGTTCTGTAAACTCTGTTTGATTGCAGCCATGGCTGTCGCGCCGGTGTCATCTGGTTTCTCCCAGGTGGCCCCAGTCGTGCAGCCTGGACAATTGGACATCAACAACAACAGTTCACCTCGGGATGTCCGGCAGTCTCAGGCTCCTGCGCCAAGGATTTCGGAGCGCCAGGCAGTCAGTCTGGCCCGGGAGCGGTTTGCCGGCAACGTGCTGCGAATTTCACTGGTCGGGCAGGGACAGAATCGTCGTTATCAGATTCGCATGGAAAACGAGGGCAAGATTTTTACTGTCTTCGTAAACGCCACGACCGGCGCAGTGAGCGGGGGTTGATAAGCCTCCCGCCAGTTCCACCTGTCCTGGCAGCTGATTTGTTTGAAGAGGCAGTCCGCCAATGAAATTACTGGTAGTTGAGGACGAAAACCTCCTGCGCCAGCAGCTGGTGAAATCTCTCATAGAAGAAGGCTATGTGGTCGATGGGGCCGAAGATGGCCGCGCGGGTCTGTATTACGCTCAGGAATACGACTACGACGCCGCAATTATCGATCTGGGTCTGCCGGAAATTGACGGTATCGAGCTGATCGAAACCATCCGCAAGGCAGGCAGCCAGTTTCCTATTCTTATTCTCACCGCCAGGGGGGACTGGCAGGACAAGGTGGCCGGCCTCGACGCGGGAGCAGACGACTATGTGGTCAAGCCGTTCCAGATGGAGGAAATCCTGGCCCGCCTCAATGCACTGCTGCGGCGTGCGGCAGGGTTTGCCAAGCCTCGGCTCGAATTTGGACCGATCAATCTTGATCTTTCGGCCAAGCTGTTGACGTTAAACGGAGAGAAGGTCGACCTCACCGCTTACGAGTACAAGATGCTTGAATACCTGATGCTGCATCCGGGGCAGGTCATTTCAAAGTCCGAGCTGACCGAGCACTTATACGCCCAGGATTATGACCGGGACAGTAATGTCCTCGAGGTGTTCATTCGTCGTCTGCGTCAGAAGCTGGACCCGGATCAGACACTCAACCCCATCGAAACGGTCCGTGGTCAAGGCTATCGTTTCTGTCTCAGCTGATCGCCTGCGACCTGATAAACAAGCTATGGCGATTCCGAAACAGGCACCGGCTTACTCAATTCAGAGTCGCCTTCTCATCGGCTTCAGTCTGCTGCTGGCAGTTTTTCTTGGTCTGACGGGCATTGTTCTGGATCGCGCATTCCGGGATAGCGTTGAAGCAGGCGCGGCAGAGCAGCTGCAGTTGCAAATTTATGTGGTTCTCTCTGCTATTGACGAGGACGACGGTGATTTTTTCCTGCTGGAAGATCTACGGGAGCCCCGCTTCGGGCAGCTGAATTCCGGATTGTATGGTTTTATCAGCAGCCCGTTGAGAGGGGTGCTGTGGCGTAGCGCCTCGGCACTGGACCTGCGCCTCCAGGATGAAGCCGCGCTGGGAATGAATGTCCCGGTCGGGGAGAGTGTCTTCTCCACTACGACCAGCCAGGATGGTGAGGAACTTTTCCTGGTCAGTTATGGCATCCTTTGGGAGGACGGTGTCAATGAGTACAACTTCTCTGTGCTGGAAACGGCAATACCCTATTACTCTGAAATATCCGAATTTCGTGCCAGTCTGTGGTCCTGGCTGGGGGGTGTGGCGGTGTTGTTGCTGGTTTTGCAGGTGGTGTTCCTGCGGTGGGGGCTTTCGCCCCTGCACCGCATGGCAACCGACCTTAGATCGATCGAGGCCGGTGCCAGTGAGGCGTTGCAGGGCACCTATCCCAGAGAGCTGAAAGGGGTTACCGATAATCTGAATCTGCTGATAAAGAGTGAACGTAAGCAGCAGGCCCGGTACCGGACCACGTTAGGCGATCTGGCACACAGTCTCAAGACCCCTCTGGCGGTAATCACAGGCGTGGCGGAAAAGCTCGGCAAAGAAAAAGCCAATGGTCTGGCGCCGGAGACTGTCGCGCAGATTGAAACTGTGGAAGAGCAATTGGAACGGATGAACCAGATAATCACCTATCAACTGCAACGCGCCGTGCAGGCCAATGGCGCCAGTGCCCTGGCGCGCCGCGTACCGGTCAAAAAAGCGCTTGAGCGAATTCTGGGGGCGCTGGACAAAGTCTACGCCAGCAAGGGAATGCGTCATACCGAAGAGATCGATGAATCAGCGGTATTCTATGGTGACGAGCGTGATCTGATGGAGATACTGGGTAACGTGCTGGACAATGCCTATAAATATGGTCACGCTGAACTGCGCGTCAGCATTCAGGTAGTCAGGGGCGGGCGCGAGCAGCTCAGCCTGGTGGTGGAGGATGACGGCCCCGGGATCGCCGAAGAGCAACGGCAATTTGTGTTGCAGCGCGGTGCCAGGGCGGACACCCTGGCACAGGGGCAGGGCATCGGTCTGGCAGTGGTCACGGATATCGTGGCGAGCTACGGCGGCCTTATCGATGTCGACAATTCCCCGCTGGGTGGTGCGCGCATCCAGATTGTGTTCGAAAACCCCACGGGTTTCTGACCGCCGTGTCTGGATGCTGCGCTGGCAGGTGGTGGGCTATTGCGGCAGAAAATCTTTCATGGACGGCAGACTCCCGCAGAGCGTTGTGGTAATTAATCAGAGGTTCCCTGAGCCTGACAACAGAATACAACGGCCCTGGCATCGGTCATTCTGACATGGCAGTAGAACATGGTCAGCGTAATCGTCGGGGTCCGCGGACAGGGGAACAACCATTCACTGCGCCGGGGAAAATCGGACAGATGTGGCAGCCTGATATGCCGCGTCAGTAAAGGAAGCCTCCCACACAGGCCGCCACGGTCATCAGGAACAGAAACCATTTCAGGTAAGACTGCGGCACATTGACGGCCACCTTGACCGCCAGGTGGGCGCCAAGCATGGTGCCAGCCGCCAGTACCAGGCCGGGAACCCACCAGATCTGGTCGAACAGAATAAAAATCACCACGGCCACACAGGTAAACGCCAGCGCACAGACCGTCTTCAATGCATTGGCGCGCAGCAGATCGTAGCGCAACCCACCGGCCAGAGCGGCCAGCAGGATGAAGCCGACGCCCGCCTGAACGAAGCCACCGTAGACACCGGCACCAAACAGCCCCAGCCAGGCGGCGCGACTATCTCGAGGGGATAGCACCTCGCTGCCGGTGGGTGGGGCAATGGTGCCCGGCTTGACCAGGATAATCACTGACATGGTCAGGATGGTCCCCAGTAACAGAGGCTTCAGATACAGGCCTGGCAACAGTGCGGCTACCAGTGAGCCACACAGTCCACCCAGCAGGGTAGGTACGAGTATCGGTTTTATGGCTGGCCTGTCCAGTGTCTTGTACCGGTCAAAGCCCCTTACGCTGACTACGCACTGCAACAGAACACCAACCCGGTTAGTACCATTGGCAATGTCGGCAGGCAGGCCCAGCATCATCAGCACCGGGAGAGTCAGGTTGGAACCGCCACCAGCCATGGTATTGATACCCCCGGCGACAAAGCCGGTGAGACACAGGAGGCCGAGTATCCATGGGTCGTAGTTGCTAAAGATCTCCATCGATGCCTCGTCAGGGGCACTGTTGTGCCGGGAGCAGGGTGCTGGGGGCCGGGTTGTCCGAGGGCGGATGCTGCGCCGCCAGTTCAAAGATGCGTATTAGAGCAAACTTCCCCAATCCGCAACAGCCAGAAATCGTGTTTCTCTGTTCCCGCAGCGCCTTGGCCGGGACCCCATGCCTCTGTCCCTGATGTGATTCTGCAAGGCGATAATATGCGCCGTTCTTTTGTATTTCAAATCAGGGAGATAGGGATTCTATCTAAGTCCAGTTCCAGATTGCTGCGAAACAGGTCCGGAATGCTCTTGATGCATGCAAAGTGAGACTGGTCTCACGTAACAGAATCTGCGATTTCCGTTTAGTCGCCAAAGTAACAGGAAACCCCTGACGCTAATGGCGTCTGAAAACGGATACGTAGACCAATGGTCTCAAAGGCATCAACAAACAGCATCACAGAATTCACGCTACCGGTAAGGACTGGCACGATGGCTGGATCAGCTTCGAAGACCTGGACGGGGATGGCACCCGGGATGTGGGCGAGGAACTGATTGATCAGCATAGCGGGCTTGATGACACCTCGGTGGTAACCAGTGTCAGCTATGACGATTTTCTGACCTGTCTGCCCTCTGGCGGCGTGTCGACTGGCGGATCCTTCACCCTGTGTGTTGGTGATTCGTCAGCGAGGCAGATCGTCGTCAATGTAACCGGGCGGCCGAGGCTGGCCGATGGCAGTTGCTCACCATGAATCTGGACTACACTTTTACTAAAGCCAACGCGAACCATTGCAGACGACAGTGACTCAGATGAGATCAATGAAATTCAAGCAACGCCAACTCGGCATCGGTATGGTTGAGGTGCTCGTGACGCTGGTCATTATCAGCGTGGGCTTTCTTAATATGGCGGCATTGCAGACTACCGCCAAGCGCTCAAACTTCGACGCCGTTCAGCGCACTACTGCCGTGATGCTTGCCCATGACATCGTGGAGCGGATGCGCGCCAACCCCGGCGTGCTGGAAACTTATCTTACCAATGGCGTAGGCGGTGGAACTCTCGGTGCGCCGGCCAGGGACTGCGGTGCCGGTGTCCAGTGCACGCCCCTGCAGCTGGCAGTTTTTGATCTCTATGAGTGGGAGCAGGCTATTGACGGGGTGTCAGAGTCCCGGATCATAAGCGGTACGCTCACACAAACCGGGGGGCTTGCCAATCCAACTGCCTGCGTTACCGGCCCCGCTGGCGGCGGCCCGGGCATTTACACGATTACCATCGTCTGGCGCGGACTGGCCGAGCTCAGCAATACCTCGGCCAGTCCCTGCGGGGCCTTGTCAGGCAGCTTCGGTGCGGCATTGGAATTCCGCCGTATTCTGGCCTTCAACAGTTACATCTCTTCATGAGGCGCCGATGAGTAAATTTTCCAAACAGTCTGGCTTTACCATCAGTGAGCTCATGATTTCTCTGGGATTGGGTGTCGCGTTGATATCCGGTGCGGTCACTATTTTCGTTCAGAGCAATCGCAGCGCGCTGCAGGACGAACAGATTTCGATCATGATGGACAACGGCCGTTTCCTGATGCGGCTGATGAGCCGGGAATTGGCCATGGCGGGTTTCTGGGGCAAATACCTGGACGTGGCAACGATCAGTGAGCACGCCTCAGTCAACGTGGGGACCGACTGCGGAGCGCCCGCCAGTGACTGGGCAATGGAGCTTCAGGGGCTGGAATTACTCTCCAACGCCAATGTCTTTTCCGCGGCAGCGAACTTTGCCTGTCTGCCGGCAGCCAGCATTGTGCCGGGTGCAGACATACTGGCAGTCAAGCGGGTTGCTGATAGCGACACCGACGATGGGGACCTGCAAAACGGCCAGATGTACTTGCGTACCAACGGGGCTGGTGCTCAGATTTTTCTGGGAGGCGGCAGTGGCACACCGCCAGCACTCGGGGGAACCGAGTCAAACTGGGCGTATGTCCCGAGCATTTTCTACCTGCGTAATTTTTCGGTCACGGCCGGCGACGGCCTGCCCGCACTGTGCCGGGCTTTTCTGAATCCGGATTCTTCCCCCGACATGACGAACCAATGCCTGGTGGACGGTATTGAGGACATGCAGGTGGAGCTGGGTATAGACGACGACCGTGACTTCATAGCCGATTATTACACCGGCACACCAAATGCCGCAGAACTTTCCGACGCCGTTTCTGCCAGAGTCTACGTACTGGCGCGCAGTATAGGAGAAGTGCCCAATTACTTGAATGATAAGACTTACCGATTAGGCACCAAAGTGGTGGCTGCCGCCAACGATGGATTTTATCGACGGGTATTCAGTACCACGGTTCGGCTGCGCAACCCAAGCAATCTCGCAGGAGTTGGAACATGATCTGTATTCAAAATATTGTGGAAAATCAGGCTCGCCAGACCTGCCAGGATGGCAGTGTGTTGTTACCGGCATTGATCTTCCTGCTGATTCTGACGCTCGCTGCAACGACTACCATGCGAACCAGCACGCTGGAACTGCGCATGGCCGGTAACGAACAGCAGCGGGTGGAAACATTCGAACTGACCCAGTCCATTGTTGATGAGGTAGTGGGCAATCCTGACAACATCCGGGTATCTGGAAATCTTGGCTATGTGAACTGCACACCGGGTATCTCAGGGTGCAACGCCAATGACGTGGTGATCAATAAAAATCTTCTGCCATCGGCTAAAGCCGACAATGCAACAGTGCGCGTCGAGCGACTGGCGCCGGCTTTAGCGGCCCCGCCAAGAGGTATCAACACCAGCGCGGATGCGTTTTCGGCAGCTCGATTCGAGGTGGACACCATCTATGACGGTACCGCCGAGAACGAGGGCCGGGTCGGCCTGGTACAAGGGGTTCTGGTGCTGGTGCCGCGAGGGGCTCAGTAGATTCTCATAACTGAACTGCTGAGTCAAAAATTATGAGGAGCGAGACAATGAGGCTTAACAGATTAGCGTGGTGCATGGTGGTGATTGCAAACCTGCAGGTTCCAAATGTCGCTGACGACACGGATATCTATATCAATGCGGCACCGGCAGGTAGCGCCGCGCCGATGGTGTTCCTGACCCTTGATTACCGCCCGAACCTTGGCTCTACGTTGTGCGAGGAGGTAAGTCCTCCAGACCCCAGCAGCGCCTGCGGAACCCTGTTGGGTGATGCCTACCCTAATCTCGACACCGGGCCTGGCACGGTCACGTTGTTTGATGGGCTGCGGGCGGTGTTCAAGACGATTTTTGATGAGCTGGATGGAATCCAGGTTGCCTTCATGCTTAATCATGACAACTCGTGCACCGGCGGCAAGCGGGACGGCGGCCCGGGTGTCATCGGTTGTTCGAATGGGGCCTATTTTCTGAAGGGGCTCAAGACCTTTGACGCCTCAGATTCAAACGGGGCCAAGGCCGGCATGCTAGCCGCGTTGGCGGCGATTCCTGTCCCGTCAGGAAATATGTCCCATTCCTACCAAGGGCAGGAATTGTATTTTGAACTGTTCCGCTACCTTACCGGTCAGGAATGGCACAATGCTCATACCGGCTGGACCGATTTTGGAACCAATAGGAATGACAACCTGGACTCTGATTTTCCTCTCGCAGCCTGGGACACCTCTATCGAAAACGGTAACAGCTACGTTACGCCGTTCACCAGTTCTACGGGGTACGAGTGCACTCGCATTTATGCCATTAACACGATGTTTCTGGTCTCGAACCAGGACTCGGACAATGAGGATGAGATTAAGGCATCTGTTGCGAGTGGTGGGCTTGGCATCACCATCAACAATCCCGGCTTCGTTGATATTATCGAGTTCATGCGGGATACCGATCTGGCACCCAACAATTCCGGCGATGTTGGATACGGACATTGGCCTGAAGTGGATGGAAATCAGAACCTGACCTCCTATTTCGTTGCGGCCCAGGTCAACAACACCACCAATGGCTATGCCAGTGCCGGTGGCACATTTTCTGCTCTGCCCTTGACAAATCCGGCAGTCTTGCTTGGAGACCTGAGGAATATATTCAAGGAAATTTTATCCATCAGCACTACCTTTGTAGCGGCGTCGGTGCCGGTGAACGTGTTCAATCGATCGGATATTGTCGACAATGTGTTCATCGCTCAGTTCAAGGTGGACCCGGACGGTCGCGCCAATTGGAATGGTAATTTGAAGAAATTGAGGTTACTGGAATCCACCGACGCGCTGGGCAGTTCCACTCTGTCGGTGGTGGACGCGAATTCTGTAGACGCAACCTCTGCCGATGGTCGAATTTCCTTTAACGCACTCACCTACTGGACTGATTCGGCCGCGCTGCCTGCTCCTAAGGGAGAAGAAGTGGCGGGAAAGGATGGTCGCTCCATCGCCCGTGGCGGTGCCGGTCAACAGATACCCGGTTATCTTGGTGGTGTGTACAGTATTGGTGACAATAATGGCGCCAATACCAGAACGGTATACACAGAACCCAGCAGTGGCACTGCGCTGCTGGGCCTGGGTGTCTCCAATGCTGCTTCTCTGCAGTCCGACCTGGGGTCAGCGTCAGTTTCGGACGCAGAAGATATGGTGCGCTGGATTCGGGGTCAGGACGTGGATGATCTCGACGCCGACGGAAACGTTGCCGAGGCGCGTCCGTGGTTGCTTGGTGCGCCGCTGCACTCCAGACCGCTACCGCTGAATTATGGAGCCCGCGGAGGCTACAGCACGTCGAACCCCGATATTCGAATCTTCATGGGTTCTGAAGACGGGATGATGCACTCATTCCGCAACACCACCAGCGGTGGTGAGGAGTCCGGTGTCGAAGAGTGGGCATTCATGCCGCGTTCGGTTATGGACAAGATGGATATCCTGCGGACCAACGCACCCGGGTCGCATCCCTATACCGTTGATGGCGCGCCTGCCGCCTATGTTGTCGATAACAACGGCGACGGTACCATCAATGGTTCAGATGCCGCGTACCTGTACTTTGGCCTGCGCCGCGGCGGTAAGGCCTACTACGCCCTGGATGTCACCGATCCTGACAACCCCAGTATGGTGTGGAGTATCGACAAGTCCGGGGATTTCTCTGAACTTGGTATGACTTTCTCCAGTCCAAGAGTGGGTAAAGTGAAGTTCGGCAGCAGGTCTACTCCGGCGATAATCTTCAGCGGAGGCTACGATGATGATAAAGATAACGGTGCTGCGGACGACGACGAAGGCAACGCGATCTACGTGGTCAACGCACTTACCGGCAACCTGATCTGGAAGGCCACCTATGGCGCGAGCACCGGCAGCGCATCGTCAACCGAGTATCACCACAGCGGACTGGTGGACAGCATTCCTTCGGATCTTGCCGCACTGGATACCAACTCCGACGGCAATATAGACAGGCTCTATGTAGGCGACACGGGAGGGACCATCTGGCGCGTTGATCTGCCCGAGGGTACTACCGATAATCGCAGCTCGTGGTTTGTTTCCCAGCTTGCCAATGTTGGTCGTGACGATATCTCGGGCAACCATAAAGTAAATGATCGCCGCTTCTTTCATCGCCCTGATTTTGTTCCCAGCAGCGACAACAACGGCGCTTTCGATGGCGTGCTGATCGGAACAGGTGACCGGGCCGATCCGAAAGATACCGGTGCCGCCAATTACTTCTACCTGATCAAGGACCGGGACGTCCGGACTGGTACAGTGTCAGGTACCACTTACAACCATAACGATCACCACCCGTCCAGCAACACGTCAGGTCTTGGTGACGTCACCAATACCTGTCTGGAGGCGATCTCCTGTACAGCGACCCTGGACAATGGCTGGAAGATGGCTCTCGAAGGGGTGGGGGAAAAAGCTCTGGCGCCGGCAATTACCGCCTTTGGCACGGTTTATTTCACCACGTTCTTACCCCAGGGCGGCAGTGCAGATGCTGGCACTTCCTGTGTGCCCAGTGAAGGTGGTGGACGGCTTTACGCAGTGAACATGTTTACTGGCGCACCGGTCCAAAACTACGACACCAGTGACGGTAGCGACGATATCAACCTGACCAAGTCCGATCGCTTCGATCCTCTCAGCAGTGGCGGTATTCCAGCAGAGGTGGTACCCATCGGTAGCTATATTCTGCCGCCCGACCTGGAGGCAGAACCCGTAGAAGGTCGGGAATTCTGGAAGACTTTCTGGGTTGAGAAGGACGTGGACCCGGAAAGCTAAAACATCAAATTGACGAGGAACGACTCCTGATGACAGACCAACAACAAGACGTGTATGCCCATAAAGCGGTGCAACGAGGCTACACACTGATCGAAATACTCATCGTTGTGGCGATACTGGGTATTCTGGCTGCGGTGGCGATTCCGTCGTACCAGAACAGCGTGCTTGCCAGCAACCGCTCGGTAGCCCAGGCTGCCTTGCTGGATGTTGCCAATCGGCAGGAACAGTTTTATCTGGACAACCGCACGTACACGACGGACCTGGCTAACCTGGGTTATCCCGCCGCTATGGTCTTCAGCAATGGGGGTAACAGCGCCGTTGCGGTTAACAGCAACCATTCGCTGGTGGTGTCCTCGTCCACAGAGCGCGTTTATTTTGTCCAGGTTAATAAGGCTAACGCGACCACTTTCGCCATCTCGGCAGCCCCTCAATTGAGTCAGGCCGGAGATGGCGAATGCGGTTCTCTGAGCCTTACCAGCACTGGCGTGAAGGCGGAAACCGGCTCAGGTACCGCTTCTGACTGCTGGTAACCGACAATAATGCGATGGCTGGTACCGCTCGGCTCCAGGGGCACCTGGTGTGCTGACGGAGCCAGCCAGCCCATAGCCAGTTCCCTTTAGCGGGGACACTGAATTGGCCGCCCGCTGCTGTCCTCCCGCAATCCGTCACCGTCGCGATCCTGTGCATAGCGCACTCTGCCAGTCCGGTTAAGAACCAGCTGGCGAGCACTGGCTGATGTGTTCTCTTTTCCACACCAGGTAAAGTTGCCATTCTGATAGCGGGTAAAACCTAAAGGCGTTATCTGCAGATAGGGTTTGCTTCTGAAAGCGCGCCAGTGAAGGGTGCCGGGTAGTTTCTCGAAGCGCAGATAATCCACGGTTTCGTCACCGCTGTCCGGAGTCTGGTTATCGTTCCAGTCTAAAAAGAGCAGGATTCCGTCGTGCCACTCGCCACCGCAATAATTACCATCCTGGCTTGGACACAGAACTGCCATGGTGCCGGACTTAGCAGCTGCCGCGCGGGCCAGAAAGATGCTGTTTGCGACCCTTTGTATAACCAGACTGCCCTGCCGTTGCTCAAGCAGCTGAGCAAGATCGGGCAGCATGAGCCGTATAAGTATTGCTAGAATAACCAAAGTTGTCAGGCTTTCGATCAGGGTAATCCCGGAAGCCTTGTGATCCTGTCGCATCTTTTACATCGTCCTGGTTGGTGTGAAGGGAGAGTTCAGACTGAGGGTTCTCTGATTGTGCGATAAAGCGAATAAGCAATAGATCGATTGCCTTGTTTGAAGCGCTGCGACCCGAAAATTGAGGCACCTGAAGGACAGAGCGATGTATCGTCTAATCAGGTCTTTCTTAAGGCCAGAGCATTGAGGTAATTGATCAGGGGTTCCTTAAGTTTAGTAAAAACTCTTTTTTCTGCAGGAAAACACCGGGCATGGATTTTCTGATTATAGGTGCAGGTATAAACGGCATGTTGCTGGCCAGAGAGCTGGCCGCCGAGAACGCCCAGGTGCTGCTGCTGGAAATGGGCGAGTGCTGCCGCGAAGCGTCCTGGGCCGGCGGAGGAATCGTGTCCCCGTTATACCCCTGGCGCTACCGCCAGTCAGTAACCGCACTGGCGAGTTGGGCACAGGATTTTTACCCCCGTCTGGCCGAGGACCTGCTGGTTTCGACGGGGATTGACCCGGAGCTGTGCCGCACCGGGCTGTTGATGCTGGATGCCGATGATGAGGACCTGGCCTTGCGGTGGGCGGCAGTGAACCGGCGTCCTATGGAGCGGGTCGGGCCGACCTTTATCTATGACCGAGAGCCCGGCCTTGGTGAGGGGTTCGAGAAGGGTTTGTGGATGCCAGAGGTGGCGAATATCAGAAATCCGAGGCTGGGGCAGGCACTGTTGATGGACCTGAATTCAAGACCCAATGTGACTGTGCGGGAGCACAGCCCGGTAGTGCGTATTCATTCCAGCGGCGAACACATCGAGAACGTGGTAGTGCAGAACGAAGGGGCGGCGCGGCGTTACCAGGCCGATCGAGTTATCCTGTGTGCCGGAGCCTGGACCGGTATTTTGGCTGAACAGTTAGACTTGAAACTGCCGGTCGAACCGGTGAAAGGGCAAATGTTACTTTACCGACCGGCCTCGCTGCCGGTGAAGAGCATCGTGCTGACCGCCGGTCGCTATGTGATTCCCCGTCGTGATGGCCATCTGCTGGTGGGCAGTACTCTGGAGTATGAGGGCTTTGACAAGCGCGTTACCCCCGAAGCACGCACGAGTCTGCAGCAATCCGCTGAGCGACTGGTGCCCTGCTTGCGTGGCAGCGAGCCTGTTACGCAATGGGCCGGGCTGCGGCCGGCGGCGTCCGAGGGTGTCCCGTACATCGGTAAGCTGCCCGGTTATGACAATTTGTTTGTCAATGCCGGTCAATTTCGGAATGGTCTGGTGCTGGCTCCTGCGTCCGCCAGGTTACTGGCAGATATTCTGCTGGGCCGCGAGACCATTGTTGATCCGGTTCCCTACAGCCCCAGGGAGGGTCGCCTGTCAGCTGGAAAGTGAAAGTGAGCAGCGCCAGCCGCGAGTGGAAAGCTCCCGTTGCGAGGATAAAGAACATCTCAGCTTCATCGGGAATCCACGGACGATTAATTTTCGCCCGCAGCCTTCCGTCGACCCGGTCTGAGTCCTTGTAAGTGGCTTACCAGGCAGAGAGCTGGGCTACTCGAGGCCGAGTTTCTTCAGCCGGTAGCGCAGGGAGCGGAACGACATGCCCAGTTTTTTCGCTGCTTTAGTCTTGTTCCACCGGGTCTCTTCGAGGGCCTTTTCAATTGCTTTGATCTCGATGTCTTCCAGGTGCTTTTCCAGTGAATAGTCGTCTGCCAGCGAGGGTGGTGCGCTCGCCCAGTTTTCAGCAGCTGCTGACTGTGTTTCGGTTGTAGCGGGCGAAGGGGCTGGACTGGCGTCCTGCCCCGGAGGCTTGGGAGCGCTCAACAGCTCCAGGTCGTCTGCGGTAATGGTATGGCCGTCACACAAGGCCACGGCACGCTGGAGAATGTTCTCCAGTTCCCTGACATTGCCTGGGAAATCATATTGTAAAAGCTTCTCCAATGCGTCAGAGCCCAGACTGCAGACCGATTGCTGGTTCTCACCCGCTATTTTTCTCAGAATCAGCTGGCAAAGCGCCGGAATATCCTGCTTGCGATCGCGCAATGGCGGCACGGACAGTTCTATCACATTGATTCGATAAAACAGGTCCTGGCGAAAACTGCCTGCTTCAACTTCCCGGGCCAGGTCTTTATGGGTGGCGCTGAGAATTCGAACGTTCAAAGGAACTTCTTTTTGCGAACCCACTGACCGGAACGCTTTTTCCTGAAGAACCCGCAACAGCTTAACCTGGGTGTGGAGGGGCAGGTCGGCTACCTCATCCAGAAACAGAGTGCCGCCCTGAGCGGCCTGGAACAGGCCTTCCTTGTCTGAGTCGGCACCGGTAAAACTTCCCTTCAGGTGACCGAACAGTTCACTCTCCATCAGCTCGTCCGGGATCGCGCCGCAGTTAACGGCAATGAAGGGCCCGTCGCGCCGTGAACTCTGCCGATGGATGGCCCTCGCGGCCAGCTCCTTGCCGCTGCCGGATTCGCCGCTGATGAATACTGGCGCCTGGCTGCGCGCCAGCTTGTCAATCTGTGTATTAAGCGTCCTGATCCTGGGGCTGTCGCCAATGATATTTGACGATTCCTGGTTGGAAACCGCCGCTGTCATGGCTACGCTTTCCGCGCGCGTGGGTGCCGACAGTTGCATCGCCGAGTCCACCAGGTAACGAAGCTTCTGCAGATCGACCGGCTTGGAAACGAAATCAAAGGCGCCATTTTTCATCGCGCGAATCGCTGTTTCTGTGCTGCCATGGGCCGTAATTACCGCTACCGGCATTTGGTTGTAGCGCTGTTGAATCAGCTCTACCAGTTCCAGTCCGTCGCCGTCTGGCAGGCGCATGTCGGTGAGGCACAGATCGAAGTGTTCCGATTCCAGTTTTTCTCTGGCGGATCGTACATCTGCGGCACTCTCGGTAGCCAGGGACATGCGCCCCAGGGTGATTTCCAGCAGCTCCCGGATGTCCGGTTCGTCGTCTACGATCAGTACCTTGCCTTGCATGTTATCTATCTGCTGTGTTCCATAATCGGATTCAGGTTAGTATTCTTGTCAGGTCATATTTGTAGTCCGGTGTGCAGCGCTTTCCACGCTCCATACTCCACACTACATAGCCCACCCACCTCATTCAATCTTAAAACTGGTCAGTCAGTTCCTTTTCTGGATGCTGGTTCGGAATTCTGGCCGAGCGAACTGCTGAAGTTAACGGTGAAGCAGCTTGTCCCGTGATCGGTGATGCTGTAGTCAAGTGTAGCCTGGTTAGCTTCGCACAGTTCCTTCGATATATAAAGTCCCAGGCCAGTGCCGCTGGACTCGGTAGTGTGAAAGGGCTCAAACAATCTGGATTCCGCCTCCTCATCCAGCCCTGGCCCCTGATCGATAACACTGATAAAGGGCTGGCTACGACCACCGGCATCTGCTTTGCGGCCCGCAATGACCTTCAGTGTTGCATGGCCGGTCGCTTTTTTACTGTAGCGAAGTCCATTGTCAAACAGGTTGGTAAACACACGTTCCAATTGGCTGGTGATGAGGCGTATTACGATTTCATCGCCACTGAACTCAAATTCAATGGTTTCGCAATCCCGGTTGGAATCACGGTATTGCTTAACAAATTCATTCAGCCAGTCTCTCAGGCTGACCAGAGTCGGTGCGATATCCCTGTGTCGGGAGGCGTCAAGCACTTCCTCGATGATGCGGTTGATGCGGTCGCTCTGTTTTAGGATGATTTCCAGCAGTCTCTTTTCTTCGTCAGAGAGTTGCTCGGATTCCTGCAGGATCTGTGCGGCATGACTGATTGCACCCAGGGGGTTTCTTATCTCATGGGCAATATTGGCAGTCAACCGTCCCAGTGAGGCCAGCTTCGTCTGTCGCATGCGCTGCATGATGCGCGACTGATCTTCGACAAAAACCAGAATGTCTGAATCAGCTTCCGGTGTCAGGTAGGCAAAATTTGTCTGCAGGCTGACATTCGGTCCGGGTACCTTGAGCAGGTTGCCCTGGCGCAGGGGATTGCCTCGCCAGGTTTCGATCTGGTCTTTCAGTTGTGCGGGGAGTGTCTGGCGGGTTTTCCCATCAATCTGTTCGGTGATAAGAACCGGACCCAGCAGACTCTTTGCTGCCATATTAAGTGTAATGATGGTGTTCTCGGAATTCACAACGACGATGCCTGTGCGCATGCGTTGAATAATTTCGTTATTGAGCTTTTCCAGGTCGACGATGCTGGTGGCCTGCTCTTCGGCCAGTCGCGCCGCTTCCAGGGCCCGGCTGCTGACAGTCTGAATGTACAGCGACGTGGCAAACAGGATTATCCCCAGAATTCCGGCCTGCATGAATTGCCCGGAGAAGTCACTCAAACTGAGAGTCAGGTACACCTCGCAGAACATTACAGCCAGTGTTGCAACGGCCGCGATGAAGGTGCCAATTCTGCCGCGGATCAACATACTGGCAAAGGCGACGTTGACGATCAACAGTAAAGAAAGTCCACTGAGCAAGCCGCGGCTTAAGTAGGTCAGGAAGGCAAGCACCAGTACGTCTACAAGCAGAATTGCCGTCTGAAAGCGCTGATTCTGGTTAAGCCTGGGGCGCAGAGTCACGCCGATAAGCGTTAAGGTCCCGAACAATGTGCAGGCACTGGCGAAAATGACGAAAAGCCGGGGGTTCAGGCTGCCCAGACCCGGCGAACCGGAATTGCTCAAATAGGTCAGTAAGAGTACCAGGGGCAGGACGATTCGATAGGCGTTGTAAACCATCGATACGTTTCTGATCTGTCGTGTGTAGTGGTCGCCGACTGCTTTCATCATGTTGTTTCAGTAACTGAACTCGCTACTGCTCACCGTCCATATAACCTATAATTGACGCGATCTCTGAGCACCCCGTTGTAGCCCGTGGAGTAGCTGTACTGCGTTTGCTCAGGAAAGCCGAAGGAAACCTGCGATGAAGCCCTGCAGTCCGAAGCAGTGTTTCATTAGAAATTCCATAGTACCGTTATCGTTCGATTGGAAGTCTTTTGTAATCCGGGAAGAGTCTTTATGTCGCAACAGCTCAGGATAGTCATGGCCCAGGTGAACCTGGTAGTCGGCGCAATTCGGGCCAATACCGATCGGGTACTGGATATCGCCCGGGAGGCCCGTGACAGATATCAGGCAGACATGGTGGCGTTTCCGGAACTGACGTTAACCAGTTACCCCCCTGAAGACCTGTTGTTGCGCCCCAGTATCAAGGGGCGCGTTGAGAAAGCCCTGGCCCGGCTTGTTGCCGCGCAACTGGATATCTACCTGGTGGTGGGATATCCCCATAAAGTGGAAGATAAACTCTACAATGCCCTGTCAGTGATCAGGGGTGGGGAGATCCTGGCGACCTACTACAAGCAGCATCTGCCCAACTATCAGGTGTTTGACGAGCGGCGCTATTTCGACGCGGGGGAAAGCCCGTGCATCCTGGACATAAAAGGTATCCCAACAGCATTCACTATTTGCGAAGACCTGTGGCGGGATGGTCCGACTCAGCAGGCGCGAGAAGCCGGCGCCCGGTTAATGGTCAATATCAACGCTTCTCCATACCACCTCAATAAGGTGAGGGAACGCCGGCAGTTGCTCAGGCAGCGTACGGCCATCGGGCAGATGCCGATAGTCTATGTCAACCTTGCTGGCGGGCAGGACGAACTGGTCTTCGATGGTACCTCTATGGTGGTGGACTCCGATGGTGAATGCAGCGTGCAGGCACCCAGCTTCTGCGAGGCTCTGGTTCCCGTCGATATCCAGCTGACCGGTGATCGACAGCACCCGCTTCGAGTACCGGAACAGCAGATCGCCCTGCCCACAGAGCTGGAAGAAGATGTTTATCAGGCTCTGGTGCTCGGTGTCAGGGATTATGTGGATAAGAACGGGTTCAAGGGGGTGGTGATCGGTCTGTCCGGCGGGATCGACTCTGCCGTTACTCTGGCTGTGGCCGTAGATGCTCTGGGTAAAGATCGGGTGCGCGCCGTGATGATGCCATTTGAGTACACAGCGCAGGTAAGTCTGGATGCCGCACGTCAGCAGGCGGCTGTGCTGGGTGTACATTATTCAGTCATTCCGATCGGCGCTGCCTATAAGGCCTTTACTGAATCCCTGCGGGAAGAGTTTACGGGTCTCCCCACAGATGTGGCCGAACAGAATATTCAGGCCCGATGTCGTGGCGTGCTGCTGATGGCAATTTCAAACAAAAAGGGACTCCTGGTTCTTACTACTGGCAACAAGAGTGAAATCGCGGTTGGTTATTCCACTCTTTATGGGGATATGGCCGGTGGTTTCGATGTTTTGAAGGACGTGTCCAAGACCATGGTTTATCGGTTGGCGCGCTACAGGAATGAGCGCTACGGTGCGCAGCCTGAACAGATTATTCCCCAGGTCGTTATCGATCGACCCCCTTCTGCGGAGCTGGCGCCCGATCAGGTCGATGAGGATAATCTGCCGCCTTACGACATTCTCGACCAGATTCTGGAGCTGTACGTGGAAGAAGATTTGAGCGCCGCAGCAATAACGGCCCGTGGGTTCGATGCGGCGATGGTGACGAAAGTGCTGCGACTGGTTGATCTGAACGAATACAAGCGCCGCCAAAGTCCCGTTGGTGTGCGGCTGACCAAGCGGGGATTCGGGCGTGATCGTCGCTACCCGATCACCAATGGCTGGGAAATTGGTGACTGATCGATCAGGCGCATACCGGTTTAACGGCGCGGCGGGCGCTGCGCGCCAGGCGCCGGTCTGCCTGGAATAGCCCGTTGCTGTATCGTCCCGGGGCCGGGTCTGATTCCCTGATCACTTCCCCTGTCAGGTCTCAACTCCGGTCTGGCCTGCGGATCTCCCAGGTTGCGATCCCGAATCGCCCGCAGCCGCTCAGCGCGCTGTTCCTGCCTTTGCTGACGCTGCTGGGCCTGGGCTTCGAACTGCTCCCGCAGGCGGACACGCTCCTCCTCAGGCAGGCTTCGAAACTGGCGCTGTGCTCTGCGCAACTGCTGCTGCCGGTCTCGCTCCAGCTGGTTGAAGCGTTGAAACCGCTGATTGATTTCCTGCCGTTGTTGCGGGGTCAGGTTCTGAAGGCGGCGTTGAACTGTCTGGGCGGATTGTCTTTCTTCCGGTTCCATCTGCAGCCAGCGTGAAGCGCCGCGGCGCAATCTTTCCTGCCGCTCGATACTCAGTTCGTCCCATTGTTCTTCCAGTTGCTGAAGAACCCGCTGCTCCTCGTCCGAGAGCTCCGACCAGGCAAGCTTTTCCTGGGCGAAACCAATCAGGCTTGTGCTTAATAACAGGCCGCCGAGGAAAGTTTTGAATAAGGAACCAGTCTTAGTCATTTGATCAATCTTTATTCGCTTCGGGTGGTTTTGCCGGTGTTGACTCAGTTTGCGCATCGATTAATTCTGCCAGTCCGCCGGAGCTGGACCTGGCGGAGTCCAGGAATTCCCGGAATTCGGGCTGCATAAGTTCTGCCGGGCTGATCCATTCACCGCTGTTCGTTTCAAAGCTGCCCAGAAACTCCAGGAATTCAAGGTCAGGCTCCTGTGCACTGTCTGCTGGCACCCCGCTGGTTGCCCCCAGTGCCAGCGGGGCATAGCTGAGCAACAATATTCTGAACGCCGCCAGGGCATTAATTGGACAATCCATTGTCTGCCAGCCATAAGTAGAAATCCAGATTGTCATACAGTTCGATTTCGTCACTGGATGCGAACAGCAGTATGTCCGCGTCTGCCACTTCAGAACCGGTTCGGTCCGGCATGCGATAAAAAAGAGTAACCGCTGCCGCGAGGACGCAGACTGTCGCCAGTGTACCGGCCGGTACCGCCAGGCGAACCGGCGATAAGAAATCGAGAAAACTGAACCAGCGTTTCTCGGGCATTGGGCGGCGGGGTTTCCTGGCCGCTGTACCAAGCTGCGACAGGGCTGCTTTTCTCGATTGCTCCAGCCTGAACAGAATTTCCGGTTCCAGTTCTGAGACGCTGTCATCGAGACTTACCCGCACAGCGGTCAGAAAGTTCTCTTCGCCATCATTGACACTTTCTCGCATCGGTTCTCTGGCCAAGGCCCTGGCGCGAATTTCGTCCAGCCTTTCAAGAGTAGGGCCATCCAGATTGTCCACGCTCCTGTCGAGCTGGCGGCGGATGCTGCCCAGCATTTTGTCCTGCTCGTGTGCAGTCATGGCCAGAATTCCCCCAATTGATCACGCAGGCTGTGTACAGCCCGGGAGTAATGGGTTTTCACGCTGCCCTCGGCACAGGACATGGCCTGTGCGGTCTGCTTGACATCCAGGCCTTCCCAGGCTCTTAACAGTAAAGCCTGTTGCTGCCGCAGCGGCAGGTTGGTGAGTGCTGTCTGCAATATTTCCATGCTTGTATCGGTTTGCAAAAGTTCCTCGGGAGTCCGCCCGTGGGGGTCTGCGCTGGATTGAATCGGGTCTTCCTCCTGGTCGTCCCCGCCATTGGTCAAGAAACCCAGGTGGCGGCGTCGCACCGTGTTGCGGCGATACCAGTCGTTGATTTTACTTTGCAGGATGCGATAAAAAAGCGGCTGCCATTCGCTGGCTGGTCGCTCCGTGTATTTTTCCACCAGCTTGAACATGGCGTCCTGCACCAGATCCAACGCGTCTTCTTTGTTACCGGTGGCCAGTTGCGCCATGCGAAATGCACGGCCCTGGATGTCAGTCAGAAAACTGTCCAACTGTGTCGTCTTGTCCAGAACGGGCTCCCGATATAAGCGTTGACTTTCCACGTTTGCTTTTCCTCTGGCACCTTTTTACCAGGCGCCCTGTCCGCAGCCCTGTATCGGAATCGTTCCCGCGCCAATGTCCCTGAAGAGTTTAACGCGCAGGTTGGGGAACGGTTGACAGCTGTTTTCTGGCATCAACAGGGCCGTGTCTGTAGCGGAATGGCAGTGGGGCGTGAGTATGGCCAGTGCGGCCGTATCTAAGGAACCTCTGATTAATCAGGTTCCCTAATCGAATATCCCGAAGGTAATGATGCTCAGCCAGGAACGGCCTCGTTGCTCTTGAGTCGGGTCGTCCTGAGCGTTGATGATCTCCTGGCTTCCCGACGTTCTGGGGCGAGCGACTGGTGCCAGTCGGGGCTCGCTGCTGTTGTCACCCAGCAATCCGAAGGTCGCTGTGTAGAGCAGAGACGGGTCGGTGACTTCCGAGCGGATGAGGAACTCCCCATTGTCGTCAAGGGAGGCGTGCTGAGGGTAGTTTTCCCGCAGGACAGTCAGAGAGGAATCGGCCAGGTCGTTCAGCCCCAAGCGCAGGTAGCATTCCACCATGATAGACAATCCCTCAGAAACTGCGGGAGTGCCCTGAAAATTCTCCACCACGTAGCTGGCTCGATTCAAGGCGGCCACGTAGGCCCGCCGTGAGAGATAATAGTTTGCCACGTGGATTTCATACTGGCCGAGGCTGTTGCGCAGATAGACCATGCGGGCTCGTGCATCGGCCGCATAGGGGCTGTCCGGGTAGAGTGCCAGCAGCTGTGAAAATTCGGCGAACGATTCCCGCGCCTTGCCCGGATCCCGCTTGGAGGGGTCGGTGGGAAGGAATCGGTCCAGGAAGCTGTTGTCGGCCGTAAATGACGACAGCCCCTTCATATAGTAGGCATAGTCGATATTGGGGTCTTCCGGATTAAGGCGGATAAATCGGTCGGCGGCGGCGATGGCAGCCTCGAGATCGCCATTACGGTAGTAAGCATAAACGAGTTCGATCTGAGCCTGAGTGGCAAAGCGCCCGAACGGAAAGCGGGCTTCAAGGGCCTGGTAGGTGGCGATCGCTGCCCGGAAATTCTGCGCGTTGAGCTGTTGCGAGGCGAGCTGATAAAACTGCTCTTCCGTGCTCAGGGCTGCAAATTCATCCTCTTCGTCATCGCCAAAGAGGCCGCAGCCAGAGAGAAGCAGGGCGCAGGTCAGTAAAACTGCGAGTCGAGACTGAAACTGGTACAAAACGTTTCCTTTCACTTTTCCTTTGCGTTATATCGCCTTACGTCGGTTGCTTACTTTTGCGGGGACTCACGGGCGCCTATTTAAACACAGGCCATCCGCGAAGCCTATAGCATCGTGCCCCGGCGTCCCGTATACAGTATCATGGCGCCCCATGAGCACTCATATAGCATTGCAGGCCGAGGTCACTGACGAACTTTCCGGCAAACGGTTAGACCAGGTAGCGGCCAAATTGTTTCCGGAATTTTCCCGTGCCCGCCTGCAAAACTGGATTAGGGCCGGCAGTCTGCTGGTAAATGGAGAGATCCGGCGTAGCCGGGACAAAGTCTTCGAAGAGGACCTGCTAAGCGTTGACGCCGAACTCAGTGCGGAAGAAGAGTGGTCCGCTGAGCCGATGACGCTGGATATCGTTTACGAGGATGGCAGCTTGCTGGTGCTCAATAAGGCGGCAGGAGCGGTTGTTCACCCTGCAGCGGGTCACAGGGCCGGAACCCTGCTGAACGGTCTGTTGCATCACTGCCCACAGCTGGAATCGGTGCCTCGCGCTGGAATCGTGCACCGGCTCGACAAAGATACCACCGGGCTGCTGGTGGTAGCCAAAACCCTGCAGGCTCACACGTCACTGGTGAAGCAGTTACAGACCAGAACCATGAGCCGTGAATACGAAGCAGTGGTCAATGGTGTGTTAACTGCTGGCGGCACCATTGATCTGCCGATCGGTCGGCATCCAGTGAATCGTAAAAGGCAGGCGGTGACTCACAGTGGCAAGGAAGCAATAACCCACTACACGGTAATCAGGCGCTTCCGGGCGCATACTCATGTCTGCGTGAAGCTGGAAACCGGGCGGACTCACCAGATTCGGGTGCATTTCGCTCATCTGCATTATCCCTTGATCGGCGATAAGCTCTATGGGGGGCGATTGCGGATTCCTGCCGGTTGCAGCGAGCAACTGGAGCAGATGTTGCGCCGCTTTGGTCGCCAGGCCCTGCACGCAAAACGGCTGGGATTGATTCATCCCGACAGCGGTGAGCCGGTCAGCTGGGAGACGGAGTTACCGGCGGACATGCGAAAGTTGCTGCAGGCGCTCGAACAGGATGTTTGATAGGGAGGGCACCAAGTCCACCTTCCTGGTGCCAGACTGGCAGGTGCCTGACAACATTGTTGCACACACTACTACACGCTATCGCGGTTTCAGTCGGGGTGACTTTGGCGGCCTCAACCTGGCGACACATGTCGGTGATGAGGCCGCCGATGTGGCGAGCAACCGCGATCTGCTGGTCAGAGAACTGGACGCTGCGGTCAGCCTGCAGTGGCTGGATCAGGTGCATGGCACTGACGTTGTTCAGGCCAGGCGTGACTCGCAGGCCCGGCGGGCGGACGCGGTTATCACTACCGAGCGTAACCTGGCCTGCTGCGTATTGACTGCCGATTGCCTGCCGGTATTTTTTGCCAGCCAACAGGGCGACGCGGTGGGCGTGGCCCATGCCGGGTGGCGCGGGCTGGCAGCAGGCATCCTGGAAAATACGCTGTCCGCATTTCCGGCCCCTCCCGCCGAGACAGCAGTCTGGCTGGGTCCGGCCATTGGACCCTGCCATTTCGAAGTGGGAGGCGAAGTACGGGAAGCCTTTCTGGGCGCAGCCAGCGGAGCACTGCGCGCTGCCCTTCACGAGTGTTTCCAGGCTGTTCCAGGACAAGACAAGTACCTGGCCAATCTCTACGGGCTGGCCACTGCGAGGTTGCAGCAACAGGGAGTCCAGGCTATCAGTGGGGGCGGATTCTGTACGTATTGTGACGCGGACCAATTCTACTCGTTCCGGCGGCGGGCCCGAACCGGCCGCATGGCAAGCTTGATCTATCTCAAAGACTGACTGCTTTTCTGCCATAGAAGACGCTGCTCTGCGGCTGGCGCATTGATTTTCTGGAAAACGACCTCATTTTTGCAGCAATGCAGGATTGTTCGCGAACGCCCACATGTGTGCCGGCGTAATGGGCAACCGTGAGATTGAGGAAAATCCATGAGTCTTGAAAAATTTACCAGTAAGTTGCAATCCGCGCTGAGTGATGCCCAATCCCTTGCGCTGGGTAACGACAACAACTTTATCGAACCAGTTCACCTGGTCATTGCCTTGCTTGATCAGAAGGGCGGCTCGGTGAAGCCATTACTCTCGCAGACGGGATTCAACGTTGCAGCGTTGCGCAGCCGGCTGCTGCAGGTACTGGATGACCTGCCGAAAGTGCCGGGTGGCGAGGGAGATATTTCCATTTCCCAGGATCTGGCCCGGTTGCTTAACCAGGCTGACAAGCTGGCCCAGAAAAAAGGCGACAAGTTCATCTCCAGTGAAACTATTGTACTGGTGTCGATGAGCGATAAGGGTGCCGTTGGCAAAGTGCTTAATTCATTTGGTGTTTCGGAGCAGGCTCTGGAAACCGCTATAAACAACCTGCGTGGCGGCGATACTGTGAGTGATGCCGGTGCCGAAGACGCCTGGCAGGCCCTGTCGCGCTATTGTGTGGATCTTACCGAAAAAGCCGAAGCCGGCGAGCTGGATCCTGTCATCGGCCGCGACAGCGAAATCCGCCGCACCATCCAGGTGCTGCAGCGCCGCACCAAGAACAACCCAGTGCTGATCGGCGAGCCGGGTGTGGGTAAAACCGCAATTGTTGAAGGGCTGGCCCAGCGTATCGTTAATGGTGAGGTGCCCGAAGGCCTCAAGGACAAGAAAATCCTGGCGCTGGATATGGGCTCGTTGATTGCCGGAGCCAAGTTTCGTGGTGAGTTTGAAGAGCGTCTCAAAGCCGTTCTGAATGAACTGTCCAAGCAGGAAGGTTCGGTCATTCTTTTTATTGACGAGCTTCATACCATGGTGGGTGCCGGCAAAGCCGAGGGTGCCATGGACGCCGGCAACATGCTGAAACCTGCGCTTGCCCGTGGTGAATTGCATTGCGTGGGTGCCACTACGCTGGACGAATACCGACAGTACATTGAAAAGGATGCCGCACTGGAACGACGTTTCCAGAAAGTGC
The DNA here is from genome assembly GCA_041395725.1 of Gammaproteobacteria bacterium. Lineage (NCBI taxonomy): Bacteria > Pseudomonadati > Pseudomonadota > Gammaproteobacteria > Gammaproteobacteria bacterium. The sequence goes on from JAWKZW010000001.1 coordinate 3,278,537, forward strand.
TGGTCGAAGAGCCGACCGAGGAAGACACTATCGCAATTCTGCGCGGTCTGAAGGAACGCTACGAAGTCCACCATGGAGTGGATATTTCTGATTCTGCCATCATTGCAGCGGCTAAACTTTCACAGCGCTACATTACTGACCGCCAGCTGCCTGATAAGGCTATCGATCTGGTGGACGAAGCCGCCAGTCTGATCAGAATGGAAATCGATTCCAAGCCGGAAGAAATGGATCGGCTCGAACGCAGGCTGATTCAGCTTAAAATCGAGCAGGAAGCTCTCAAGAAGGACGAAGATGAGGCTACGCAGAAGCGTAAGCTAAAGCTGGCTGAAGATATCGCCAGGCTGGAAAAAGAATACTCAGACCTGGAGGAGATCTGGAAGGCAGAGAAGGCTTCCCTGCAGGGTGCGCAGTCGTTCAAGAGCGGATTGGAAAAAGCCCGCCATGATCTCGAAACGGCGCGTCGGGCGGGTGACCTAGCACGTATGTCGGAGATCCAGTACGGGGTGATTCCGGATCTGGAGAAAAAACTGGAACAGGCTGCATTAGCCGAAACCCAGGAGAGGCAACTGTTGCGCAACCGCGTGACCGAGCAGGAAATTGCCGACGTGGTGTCACGTTGGACCGGGATTCCGGTAAGCAAGATGCTGCAGGGGGATAAGGAAAAATTGCTGCAGATGGAGCAGGCGTTGCACCGGCGGGTAATCGGCCAGGACGAGGCGGTCAATGCGGTGGCAAACGCGGTACGTCGATCCCGTTCCGGGCTTTCCGATCCCAATCGACCTAACGGCTCATTCCTGTTTCTTGGGCCTACTGGGGTTGGTAAGACAGAACTGTGCAAGGCATTGGCGGAATTTCTGTTCGATACCGAAGATGCCATGGTGCGTATCGATATGTCTGAGTTCATGGAACAGCACTCAGTTGCCAGGCTGATCGGTGCGCCGCCGGGCTATGTGGGGTACGAGGAGGGTGGCTACCTGACTGAGGCGGTTCGACGGCGGCCCTACTCGGTGCTGCTGCTCGATGAAGTGGAAAAGGCCCATCCAGATGTTTTCAACATCCTGTTGCAGGTAATGGATGACGGGCGCCTGACGGACGGTCATGGCAGAACGGTGGATTTCCGCAATACTGTGATCGTAATGACATCGAACCTGGGGTCGGATCGAATTCAGGAAGCGATGCAGAGTGGAGTGCCGGACGAGCAGACCTACGAGTCGGTCAAGAACACCGTGCTGTCGGTGGTGGTTAAACACTTTTCGCCGGAGTTTGTGAATCGTATCGACGAGACGGTAGTCTTTCATCCACTCGCAAAAGAGCAGATTCGGGGCATTGCCGATATCCAGATTCAATTGCTCAACAAGCGCCTGGCCGATAGTGAGCTGAGCCTGGAGGTGTCAGACGCCGTGCTGGACAAGATTGCCGGCCTCGGCTACGACCCGGTCTATGGTGCTCGCCCGCTTAAGCGCGCGATTCAGAACTGGATCGAGAATCCATTGGCGCAGCAGGTGATCCAGGGGCTGTACGGGCCGGGTGACCGGATTCGCATCGCTGTCGATGCGGATGGCGAGTTCAGTTTCGAAAAGCTGGCGCCAGCCGGGTAGAGTATCTATTTGAATCTGGTTCTTACTGTGGTTCTTTTTAGAGACCGCACCACCCCGGGGGGGGCTGCCGACAGAGCGACGCACATCCCTCCGGGATTCCCTCCCTCGGTCAAAAGCCCTGAAGGACGGTCTCCTTCGGTCAGTCGGTGCTGCGTTTTGATTGCTCCGCCGGCAGATCCCCCCCCCCGCCGTGGTGCTCAGTGCGAGATTCTAACCTTGGTAATTTGATGAAAGGATGCAACAGCTCTTCCGTAAACCTATTTGCTTGAACAGCTATTTGCAATTACTAAAGTCTTGTTCGAAGTCACTGGATGTCACTGGATAATGAGTGTCACTTAGTGCCAAGGTGCGGTCGGCAGCGGGCCGGTGGGCTGCAATCAAGGACCAGCACTGGGCGGAGAAAAATGAACGTTTTCCAGGGCATTTTTCAGAGTGAAGGGACCCGGGACGGGCGCGGCCCGAAGCCCACAGACCCCTCAGCCTGCCGCGCCGCTCGAAGCCCCTCTGGTAACCCCAATCCCACCCCTTGCCAGCACTAAAAGCACCACCAATTAACAATCACCGTTGGCCATGAACACATCCGACCCCCAAGATGATCAATCAGAGACGCTTCAGCCCGTCACGATTCCTTGACTTTGTCCCATAAGCTGGGAAAATAGCGGGTTGCTTTTTGGCAGAAAGAGAAGGCAACCCCTCATCCTATCTGCTGTGACTCTGGCACAAGCATTTACTACCCCGGCCAGGGTCGCTGTCTAGGTGTCAGAAAACATCCACCTAAGGCTTCTATCACGTTATCACGTAGGTAGCCGACATGAAGCAGGAAAATCACGAATTCGTGGCAGGTGAGTCTGCGCCGCGGAGTAACCGAGATTCTGTAGCGGTGATTCGTGCCAACGCTTTATGTAACTGAAAACACTCATTCTGAACGATACCGGTGCGCAGGGCGGTCCGATGCCCGTGGCTGGTGTTTTTGAAGTAATCAAATTACGTAGTAGTTAAATTAAGTCATAGCAAGCTAGAGGCGAAAGAAAGTGGACTTACTCTCCGGTGGTGAAATGTTGATTCGTGCCCTGCACGATGAAGGTGTCGAGATAATCTTTGGCTATCCCGGCGGCGCCGTGCTGCACATATACGACGCACTATTCAATCAGGACAAGGTTGAGCATATCCTGGTGCGCCATGAGCAGGCTGCAACACATGCGGCAGATGGTTATGCGCGGGCCACCGGCAAACCGGGCGTGGTGCTGGTCACATCGGGGCCCGGTGCCACTAACGCGATAACCGGTATTGCCACCGCGTACATGGATTCCATTCCCATGGTAGTCATTTCCGGCCAGGTTGAAAGCAAGCTGATAGGTTCGGACGGCTTCCAGGAAACCGACATGGTGGGTATATCCCGGCCGATCGTAAAGCACAGCTTTATGGCCCAGAATCCGGCTGAGATTCCAATGCTGGTTAAGAAAGCTTTCCATATCGCCACCACCGGGCGTCCCGGACCGGTCGTAATCGATATTCCCAAAGACGTCACCGACCCCAAGGTCAAGTTGCCTTACCAATACCCCAGATCTATCAAGATGCGCTCCTACTCGGTGCCAGGTAAGGGGCACACCGGTCAGATCAAAAAGGCGATGGAGATTCTGCTTGCCGCCAAGCGGCCGGTCATTTACGCCGGTGGCGGCGTGATTCAGGGTGAAGGGTGTGCACTGTTAACGAAACTGACCAAACAACTGGGCTACCCGATTACCAATACCCTGATGGGGCTTGGTGCGTTTCCGGGCAACCACAAACAGTTCCTCGGTATGCTGGGCATGCATGGAACTTACGAAGCCAATATGTCCATGCACTACGCCGATGTGGTGTTGGGTATCGGTGTTCGTTTCGATGATCGGGTCACCAATTCTGATGTCAGCAAATTTTGCCCTGATGCCAAAATTCTGCACATCGATATTGACCCGGCTTCCATCTCAAAAACGGTCACGGCTGATGTGCCCATCGTCGGCTCCGTGACTGCGGTTTTAAAAGAGATGCTGGAGCTGCTTGAGTCAGCGGAACAGAAAGTGGATAAAAAATCCCTGGCGGTCTGGTGGAAGCAGATCGAGCAGTGGCGGGAGCGGGACAGCTTAAAGATCCCTGCTTCGGAAGGGGACATCATCAAACCACAAAGTGTTATCAAGGCGCTGTATGAGGTGACCAAGGGAGACGCCTACATCTCGTCCGATGTAGGCCAGCACCAGATGTTCGCCGCCCAGCATTACCCGTTTGCCAAGCCACGGCGGTGGATAAATTCGGGCGGGCTGGGGACTATGGGGTTCGGACTGCCTGCGGCTATGGGGGTGCAGTTCGCATTTCCCAAGGCCACTTCGGTCTGCGTGACCGGGGAGGGCAGTTTTCAAATGAACCTGCAGGAGTACGCGACCTGCATGCAGTACCAGTTACCCATAAAGATTATCTGCCTGAACAATCAGGCTCTCGGCATGGTGAAGCAATGGCAGGATATGCAGTACGGCGGGCGCTACTCCCACAGTACCTACGCCGAGTCGCTGCCGGACTTTACCAAGCTGGCAGAAGCCTATGGGCATGTGGGCATTCGTATCGAGAAAATGTCGGAGCTGCATGAAAAGATGGAAGAGGCCTTTGCGCTCAAGGACAAGTTGGTGTTCGTTGATGTGCTGGTGGATCCAGAGGAGCATGTGTATCCCATGGCGATCAAGGGTGGCGCAATGAAGGATATGATTTTGAGCAAAACGGAGCGTACATAAGATGAGGCACATTATTTCCGTATTGTTGGAGAACGAGCCCGGCGCCCTGTCGCGCGTGGTAGGGCTGTTTTCTCAGCGCAACTACAACATCGAATCCCTCACTGTTGCGCCTACCGAGGATCATTCCCTGTCCAGGCTGACACTGACGACTGCGGGTGATGATCGCAAAATCGAGCAGATTACCAAGCACCTTAACAAACTGGTTGATGTGGTAAAGCTGGTAGATCTGTCCGAAGGCGCGCACGTGGAGCGTGAGTTGATGCTGATCAAGGTAAAGGCCAGCGGCGTGCAGCGAGCAGAGGTCAAGCGGACGGCTGACGTCTTTCGTGGCCAGGTAGTGGATATGACTCAGAACACTTTTACAGTCCAGTTGGCAGGCACCAGCGACAAACTGGATGGCTTTATAAGCGCCATTGGCTCGGCATCAGTGCTTGAGGTAGTTAGAACCGGTGTGTCGGGTATTGCCCGCGGAGAAAAGGTGCTGAGTCTTTAGGTCAGCAGGGGCTGGCTGTTTCGTTCAGTCGGTCTGATCCCCGTAGCGAATGAATTTACTGGTAGCCTTGTGCCTGCTGTATTGAGGTATCCAGCCCCTGTGGGGGGCGGGGCAACAGGATGGGATTCGTGCGGTAAACGGCCGGACTGACAGGATGTTCAATACAAGCAGAAGATAAAAAATGGGCCTCTATCGAGGCCCATTTTTGCTGGGTGGAATTGGTCGAACCTTTTGTTTGTTGGCCGGACCGAAGTTTGTCTGTCGACCTATACCAGCTTCTTCATGGCGGTCATGTGCGATCGCAATTGCTTACCGACAGTTTCGATGGGGTGGCTGCGAATCTTGTCGTTCACGGCGATAAGTTCCGCATTATCGACGCCATGATCTGTCAGTTGCAGGCCTTGGCCTATCACATCTATGTCGATGTCCCGCATAAAGTCTTCCAGCAGTGGAACGCAGGCGTTGGCAAACAGGTAACAGCCGTATTCAGCGGTGTCAGAAATTACCTTGTTCATCTCGTAAAGTTTCTTGCGGCCGATCAGGTTGGCGATCAGCGGTACCTCATGGAGAGATTCGTAATAGGCTGACTCGGCAATGATGCCGCTGGAAGTCATGGTTTCGAAGGCAAGCTCCACGCCTGCTTTTACCATTGCCACCATCAGTATGCCGCGGTCATAGTATTCTTGTTCGGAAATTTCCATCTCACCTGCGGCTGTTTTTTCAAACGGGGTTTCCGCTGTTTCCTCGCGCCAGCCAAGCAGATTCCTGTCGTCGTTTGCCCAGTCTTCCATCATAGTTGAGGAAAACTCACCGGTGATAATGTCGTCCATATGCTTCTGGAACAGCGGGGCCATGATTTCTTTCAGTTCGTCCGCCACAGAAAAGGCTACAATCTTGGCTGGATTTGACAGCCTGTCCATCATGTTGGTAATGCCGCCATGCTTGAGGCCTTCGGCGACTGTTTCCCAGCCATGCTGACACAGCTTTGATGCATAAGCCGGGTCCAACCCTTTTTCTACCATTTTGTTAAAGCACAACAGCGTGCCGGTTTGCAGCATGCCACAGAGAATGGTCTGCTCACCCATAAGGTCTGATTTTACTTCGGCGATGAATGAAGATTCCAGAACCCCGGCACGATGACCGCCGGTGGCTACAGCGTAGGCCTTGGCAATTTCGAGGCCGTTGCCATTCGGATCGTTCTCTGCATGGACAGCGATCAGGGTAGGGACGCCAAAGCCACGCTTGTATTCTTCCCGGACTTCTGAGCCAGGGGATTTGGGCGCCACCATGATGACGGTAATGTCGTCACGTATCTGCATGCCTTCTTCCACGACATTAAAACCGTGCGAATAGGCCAGCGCGGAACCTTGTTTCATCAGCGGCATGATCTGCTCGACCACGGCGCTATGCTGTTTGTCCGGCGTCAGGTTCAGCACCAGATCGGCAGTGGGAATCAGTTCCTCGTAAGTACCGACTGTAAAGCCGTTTTCAGTGGCGTTCTTCCAGGAGGGGCGCTGCTCAGAGATCGCGGCGGCGCGCAGTGCATAGGCAATGTCCAGGCCGCTGTCGCGCATGTTGAGGCCCTGATTCAGACCCTGAGCCCCACAGCCTACGATGACGATTTTTTTACCTTTCAGCGTGTTAACACCGTCGGTAAACTCCGAGCTGTCCATGAAGCGACATTTGCCCAGCTGTTGCAGCTGCAGGCGCAGGGGTAGGGTGTTGAAATAATTCATCGCAAATCTCCGTCAGTAGGTTGTGCGGTGGCTGCTGCCACTTTGGATGGGTAAGAGGTTTCTGGGGCGGCATGGTAGGTGATAATAGTCGTTGCGTAAAATGATATATTCGCAATATTATATTTCGAATAATGAAATATTACCGGGCTGGCTGCCCGTCAGGAATGCGCTTGTGGACACTCGTGAACTGCAGATATTTAATCACCTGGCCAGGACGCTGCATTTTTCCAGGACCAGTGCGGAGTGTTATATCAGTCCTTCCAGTCTGACTCGACTGATACAGCGCCTTGAGGATGAACTTGGCGTGCAACTTTTTGAGCGGGACAATCGCACTGTGCGCCTCACCAAGGCCGGCGAACTGTTTCGTGAATATGCCGATGAGTCACTGCAGAGCTGGGAGCTGCTGCGGCGGCGGCTGGTAAGTCAGTCAACCAGTCTGTCCGGCCGTCTCAGCGTATTCTGCTCGGTCACTGCCAGCTATTCGTTTCTGAAAGTTCTGCTGGATCAGTTTCGGGCCCAGTATCCTGGTGTCGAGATTCAATTGCATACGGGCGACACGGCTCTGACCATTCAGCGAGTGCTCGAGGAACAGGAAGATATCGGAATCGCTGCCCGGCCGGATCAGTTGCCCGGAAAGCTGCGCTTCAAACCGATCGGGGAATCCCCCTTGGTATTTATTGCTCCGTCTGCTGATTGTCCCCTGAAGGAGCGGCTGGAGGCCTACCGGCGAGAGGATCGCTCCATTCCCTGGAATGAAATCCCCATGGTGCTGTCGGAAACCGGGCTCGCACGGCAGCGGGTAAACGGCTGGTTCAGGGAGCAGGGAATCAGGCCTTTAGTTTATGCCCAGGTCACGGGCAACGAAGCGATCGTCAGCATGGTCAGTCTGGGTTTTGGCGTGGGAGTAGTTCCTGCTCTGGTGGTGGAGAACAGTCCCAAGCAGGCCAAGGTGGAGACGCTTGCCGTGCACCCCGTTCTTGAGCCATTTACAATCGGGATCTGCAGTCTGCGCAGGAAATTGAGTAATCCGCTGGTTCGCGCCTTCTGGGAACTGGCTGGCAAAACCGACAGTACGCAGCTGGAAACCTGAGGGCAGGGGCAAACAACAACCAGACGACAAGCAGCAAACAAACAAACAAACAAACAAACAAACAAACAACAAACAATTACCAACTATCAATCAGCAAACAGAAAGCAACAGCCAGGATAGGGGGGCATAGCCTGGTCGATACCGGCGTGTGAACTTTTCAACGGGTGATAAGAGAAAAACAGTTTCTAACCGCCACAGGCGTTATAATACGCGGCCAGCTTAAAATGCAGTCTCAACTCGCAGGCTAAATTTAATGGAAAAACAAGAAGATAAAGATCGAACCGAAAGTGTTCTCCCTATAGATGAGCATGAAGAGTTCGTTTCCGAAGGAGGCAGACGGGTCCGCAGGCAGGGTATTTACCTGTTGCCAAATCTGCTGACACTTGGTGCTCTTTTCTCCGGTTTCTACGCCATCATCGCCGGCATGGGAGGCGATTTCAACGCGGCCGGATGGGCGGTACTGATCGCTTCTGTGTTTGACGGCCTGGACGGCAGGGTGGCGCGTCTCACCGGCACGCAGAGCGCCTTTGGTGCCGAGTTCGACAGCCTCTCGGATATGGTTTCCTTCGGCATGGCGCCGGCGCTGATTGCGTTCTCGTGGGGGCTGTCCTCGCTGGGCAATCCTGGCTGGGCTGCCGCGTTTATCTTCATGTCCTGCGCCGCTCTGCGGTTGGCAAGATTCAACGTGCAACTGGGTACCGTCAGCAAGCGGTTTTTCGTGGGGTTGCAGAGTCCTGTCGCGGCAGGGTTGGTTACTTTCTGTGTCTGGGTAGCTGCGCTTTACGAGGTTCGAGTGACGCCGGGTATTGCTTATACGCTGGCGGGCATCACGGTCATTGCCGGGTTACTGATGGTTTCCAACTACCGCTATTTCAGTTTCAAGGAAATGAATTTAAAGGGGACTGTTCCCTATGTCGTGTTTCTGATGTTCGTGGCGATGCTGGTACTTATCGCTCAGAATCCTCACGAAACGCTGCTGGGAATGTGCGTTTTGTACGCCCTGTCCGGTCCGGTTTTATGGATATATCGGCGCCAGGGAGGGGGATCTGGTAAGGGTGGCGCACAAACCGCTGGGGCGGTGGCCATTGATGGCGTGTCCGGCCCCGCTGGGCAAGCGCCTGATAATTCCACCCTCAGTGCAGGGAAATCATCGACAGGAGCGGGTAAGGGAAGGGCAAGTGCGAAAGCGATAAGTGCTGGGGGCAACGGCGAGGTCGGAGAAGATAAAAGCGGAGCTGGTCGGGAAGCCGGTGCTGAAGCTGCAGAGCCCGCAGTACACAATCCCGCAGTACACAATAAGGAAGAGTCGTCAGCAAACGATCCCGACAAGGCGTCGACCAGGTCAACCTCGAGGAATGATAAGAATCTGTTGCACCGCCAGGAAGGAGAGTCGGATTCAACGCAGAGGAAAGTCTGGCAGAAGTACACTGCAAGCCGTCGCAACAGGTTAGTGGCGAAGCAGGACCGGAAGAGCAGTCGGCTTATTACACCAAAATGGCGGGCTGAAGTAACAGCCGCCGGCAGCGCCTCGGCAAAGCGGCCGAACAGGCAAATGTTACAGGCCCGGCGGCTAACCGACAGGGTAAAACTGAAGGGCAAATCAAAAATAAACAGCTGAAGAAAAGCGCGAGCCGTGAAAAGAGACAGGTGAGCAGTTGCAGCTAACAGGCTCTGGTGGCAGCGACCAGCCCAGTGGCCGCCGCACTGCCAGAGAGCGCAGCGGGTTTATCTGGAATCAATCCGGCTTGCCATGGGTTACGTAACCCATGTAGTGAACCTTAGACTACGAGTTCCAGACAATTAAATCAGACTAGAGAGCGGAATAGAGAAATGTTGATCAAGAAACCGTCCGACATCAAGCCCTCCGAAATAACACCTGAAGCAGTTTTCAAAAACCGCCGCCAGTTCATGACTGGAGCTGGAGCCCTCGCTCTGGGGGCAGCAACGGGTTCATTACCTGAGCTTACGATGGCGCAGGACGGCGATGCCCTCAAGGCCAGAGCGCCGATGAGTCTGACGCGCTCAGCCCCGGCGGAGTGGTGGGAGCCAAAGTTCGCCACTATCAAGCCGGCCCCGGATACCGGGCCTTACTATACCGGTGAGGCGTTGACCCCGTATGAAGACGTCACCCGCTATAACAACTTCTATGAATTCGGAATGGACAAGGGCGATCCATCCCGCAATTCCGGGCGTTTCGAAGTAGACCCCTGGTCCGTGGAAATCGGCGGCGAGTGCGCCAGGCCGGGAACTTACAATCTGGAAGATATAATCAGGCCGCACGACCTGGAAGAACGGATTTATCGGCTTCGATGCGTTGAAGCCTGGTCTATGGTGATTCCGTGGATCGGATTTCCTCTGGCTGATCTGTTGAAGCGTTTTGAACCAAACTCCCGGGCTCGCTACGTGGAATTTCAAACCGCAGTGGACCGTGATTCCATGCCCGGGGTGCGCTCACCGTTCTCCATAATTCGCTGGCCCTATCAGGAGGGGCTGCGCATCGACGAGGCCATGAACGAACTGACTTTCATGGCGGTCGGTGTCTACGGCAACTATCTCCCGCCGCAAAACGGCGCACCCATGCGGCTGGTGGTGCCGTGGAAGTACGGTTTCAAGAGTATCAAATCAATCGTACGTATCAATTTTGTAGAAGAGCAGCCGAGCACCAGCTGGAACGACCTGCAACCCAGTGAGTATGGCTTCTACGCCAATGTGAATCCCGAAGTGCATCATCCCCGCTGGCGTCAGGACACCGAAAGGCGATTGCCGCACACACTATTCAGCCGCCCTATTATCAAAACCTTGCCGTTCAATGGCTACGGCGAGCAGGTTGCCAGCCTGTATGAGGGTATGGATTTAGCGCGCTATTTCTGATGACTGACGACAGTAGGGTCGGTACGTTTGACTAACAGTGGAATCGGGATACAGAAAGGCATCAAGCTGGGAGTTTTCTGTATCTCGCTGCTGCCCTTCCTGTATCTATTCTATCTGGTCTGGACCAATAACCTTGGCCCCGACCCTGGCGAAACTCTGGCCAAGGAATCCGGCGAATGGACCTTCAGGTACCTGCTTGCCACCCTGGCCATCACTCCGCTCCAGCAACTGACTGGCTGGCGAATAACCAATCGCTATCGTCGCATGATCGGCCTCTATGCGTTGTTTTATGCCAGCGCTCACTTCCTGGTCTATCTCATGTTTCTGCTGGGGTTCCGCTGGTCGGCTCTGTATCAGGAAATTCTGGAACGGCCTTATATTACAGTAGGCTTTTCTGCTTTCGTAATCCTGGTGGCGTTGGGTATTACGTCGCCCAAAGCGATGCTTAGAAGGCTGGGTAAGAACTGGAAACGCTTGCATCGTTTCATCTACCTGGCCGCTGTTCTGGTCATGATCCATATGATCTGGATATTGCGATCTGATTACGGAGAAGCGCTGTTGTACGGTGGTGTGCTTGCAATACTGTTGGGGTATCGGCTGCTGGGTTACCTTCGCAAAACAGCCGCTAATCACCGGCGCCTGAAATCTCCCTGAGCAGGTATCAGCCCGGTCGAGGGTGATTGTGCCTGGGTTTGGCTCTTGATGGTTCGGGAAACCGCCGGAAAAGTTGTTTTTTCCCATGCGGAAGTTCGGTTGCAAAGCCGTCTCTTCGTATTTGGCCTGCTCGTTAATATCACTTATAAAACAATTGCTTATACGTTTTTGGCGAGTAAGGGGTGTGCCGGCATTAAGACTGAAAGGGATGCCCCGACCGAGACTTTGAGCGGGCGTTAAAATGGGGCCGTAGAATAAATTTG